>JAYEHE010000019.1:0-6174 GCA_034659415.1 Candidatus Zixiibacteriota bacterium
AGCCTGATAAAATTACGGAAAAAAGCAGAGCCCTTGCCCAACCTTCTACTGATGTTGATGAAGTGGACATTTAGTTTTTAAATTTTATTCAAATAAAAAACCCGCTTAGTTCCAGGCGGGTTTTTTTGAAACTTATCAACAAAACAAGATAAACTGAATTTGATTATTTTTTCTTTAATTTTTCTATTATGCTAAGAATAAAATCGAAACTCCAACAACTGCAATAATTGCCCCGGCTAATGCTCGCAGTGATACTTTTTCTTTATAATATAAAATCACCAGTGGGATAATCATTACCGGTGTCATCGAATTAAGCGTAGCCGCTACTCCTGTAGAAATATATTTAACCGCTACCAATGACATCCAAACACCCAAAAACGGACCAACAACCGCTCCGGCGGCTGAGAAACCGAGTGCTCTATAATTTTTCATAGACCTTAACAAATTGGGGAGTTGTCCCCTCACAGCAGAAATTAACCAGATAATAATAACTGAAAAAAGAATTCGTACAAATGATGCTTCCATCGGCTCTACTGTTCCGCCGGCTTCGAACATTCCTTTTTTGGCTAACACTAATCCAGCCGCTTGACAGAAAGCGGCGATCAAACCATAAATAATGCCTCTTTTTAGAGAACCTTTATCTGGATGGTTATCATAAAGTAAATTTCTATTTTCTCTATTTTTACGCTCTAAAACAACCCAGCTAATTCCGGATATAGTTATGACAATTCCAAAAATTTCCCAGAAGCCAAGTTTTTCATTTATCAACCCCCAGGCAATTAAAATAGTCATTATCGGCGTACTGGAATAAACAAGCGTTGCCAAACGAGGACCAATCATTACAATCGCTTTAAAGCCAAAACTATCACCTATAACCAAACCGATTATACCTGATAAGCCTAACCAAAAAGTTTGTTCCATGTTGATTACCGGAATAATCTGACCGGTTACAATTAAAAGAACAACAGAATAAATAATAACAGCAAAGAGAAGCCTGATTTTATTGACAAAAAATGAACCGATAAGTTTTCCGGCTTCACCGAAAAAAATCGAAGTTAATGCCCAAAGAACAGCGGTTGCCAATCCGGCAAGTTCACCAATGTAAATCATTCATGAAATATATGTTTTTGATTAAATTTAGCAAGTAAGCTGACAGAGGTAATTATTGCTGTCATTGCGAGGAGTTCGCCGAGGCGAACGACGTGGCAATCTAATTCGAAAAGAGAGATTGCTTCACTTCGTTCGCAATGACACAATTGAATATTTTGATAAAAACAAAAAAGGCAGTCTGCCTTATGCGGACTACCTTTCTTAATTTCTAAGTGGGCGGCAGACGCCCTCGTCTGCCCCAGTATACAGTTCAATTCTTTGTAGGTCAGCGAGCCTTGTGCTCCTGACTTTTCTTCAATAATATTTATATGCGTAAATAATTTAAACCGGAGTTTCCCGCCAAGCTTAAGATGTCGAAACCACAAAAGGTTTCGACATCAAGAAAAAAATATTTAACAGGCAACGTCTTCGATTATTCTTCTGTAACTACGCGGGCGACATCGGTTACGAAATCACCATCTTTTAATCTTATCAAACGAACACCTTGAGTATTCCGTCCAATAACTTTAATATCTTTTACATTCTGACGGTTAGCAATTCCTCTTTTGGTTATCAGAATCAATTCATCCGCATCAAGAACTTCTTTAATAGCTACCACATCACCGTTACGGTCAGATGTTTTAATATTGATAACACCTTTTCCGCCACGGTTAGTAATACGGTAATCATCAATAGACGTTCGTTTGCCATAACCGTTTTCAGAGACTACTAACAGTGAGCTGTCCCGTTTGACAACCACCATGCCGATAACATAATCTCCTTTAGCCAGCTTAATTCCTTTCACGCCATAAGCTGTACGACCCATTCCTCTAACTTTTTCTTCTGGGAATCGAATAGCCATCCCTTTCCGTGTAGCCAGAACAACCTCATAGGAACCATCGGAGATAGCCGCTTCGATAAGCCTGTCATCTTTTGGAATATTCATCGCATTGACACCTTTGGAACGAGGATGGGAGAAAGCATTGAGAGGTGTTTTCTTGATAACTCCATTTTTTGTTGCCATAACAATGAATTTGTCTTCTGAAAATTCACGCACTTTGCAGAAAGCAGTAACTTGTTCACCTTTTTCCATCTGGCACAAATTGATAATCGGTTTACCTTTAGCAAGTTTTCCTCCGGTAGGAATACCGTGTACTTTTACCCAATAACATTTCCCTTTATCTGAGAAAAACAAAATATAGTCATGGGTAGATGCAATAAAGAGGTATTCAGCAAAATCATCTTCTTTGGTTTCTACTCCGATTACACCTTTGCCTCCTCGATGTTGTCTTCGATAGGCAGAAACCGACAATCTTTTCACATAGCCAAGATGCGAAATGGTAATAACCATTTCTTCTTCAGCAATAAGATCTTCAACAGACAAATCTTCAGCCGCGTCCTGTATTTCAGTCCGGCGGTCATCCCCAAATTTTTTAGCCAATTCTTTGGTTTCAATTTTGATGATATTCATCCGCATTGTTTTTGAGTCAAGAATAGCTTTCAATTCTGTAATTTTCTTAATCAGTGCGAGATATTCCGCTTCAATTTTTTCCCGTTCCAGACCGGTCAGACGCTGGAGACGCATTTCCAAAATAGCAGTAGCTTGTATTTTAGAAAGTTTAAACTTATTCATCAAACCGGCATGAGCAGTAGGAGTATCTTTAGAACCTTTAATCAATTTAATTATAGCATCAATATTATCCAGAGCAATTTTGTAGCCTTCGAGGATATGTGCTCTTTCTTCTGCTTTCCTTAAATCAAACTTTGTCCGACGAACGATAACCTCGTGGCGATGTTCCACAAAAGCTTGAATAAGTTGTTTTAATGACATTAGCTTGGGGATGCCATGATCCAAGCCGAGCATATTGGCAGAGAACGTTACTTGCATAGTAGTATGTTTGTATAGTTGATTTAGAACAACATCCGCTTGTTTGTCCCGTTTTATTTCAATAACAATTCGCATACCATCACGGTCCGATTCATCGCGAAGATCAGAAATGCCATCAATTCTTTTATCTTTTACGAGATTGGCAATTTTTTCAAGCAAATTTGATTTATTTACTTGATACGGAATTTCATTAACAATTATAGCTTCTTTTCCATTTTGCATATGTTCCACAACCGCTTTGGCTCTTAATGGTATATGTCCTTTTCCAGTTTCATATGCTTGTATGATTCCTTCCCTGCCGTTAATAATTCCGCCAGTCGGAAAATCAGGACCGGGGACAAATTTCATGAGATCTCTGTTTGTACATTCCGAATTTTCAATAAGATGAACAACTGCATCAACAATTTCATTCAAATTATGTGATGGTAGGTTAGTAGCCATTCCAACCGCAATACCAGTTGACCCATTACATAACAAATTCGGAAATTTACCAGGGAGTACAACTGGTTCCTTACGAGTGCCATCGTAGTTGTCCATATAATTGACGGTATCTTTGTCGATATCAGCAAGCATCTCAACAGCAATCGGAGTCAAACGTGCCTCAGTATAACGCATCGCGGCGGCACCATCACCGTCAATCGAACCAAAATTCCCCTGTCCATCAACTAACGGGTATCTCAAATTAAAATCCTGTGCCATACGAACCAGAGTAGGATATACAACCTGTTCACCATGAGGATGATAATTACCGGATGTATCACCGGTAATTTTAGCACATTTACGAAAGCCTTTACCGGGATAAAGAGAGAGATCATCCATCGCTACCATAATTCGACGGTTAGAAGGTTTTAGCCCATCACGAATATCTGGTAATGCTCTATTAGTTATAACAGACATGGAGTAATCAAGGTAAGATGATTTCATCTCCTCTTCGAGAAATATCGTTTCAATTTTTTGCCGGTCTAAAGTCATTTTTTATCCCTATAATATTTATTTTTTCACAACTTAACCTAAGTTAAAAAATACAAAATAATAGCTATTAAATCAACAAAAAATATGCTTCCGTAGTGTTTTTATCTCGCCATCATACAACAACTTACAACATATTTTACATGGTTTCACTTTGTTAAAAATAAAACTTACATTTTAATAAAATATTTTATAAAATAGCTAAACATTAAGGAGAATTATTGTGAAAAAAACAGCATCTATTCTATTACTTATTGTTGTTCTGTTATTTTCCATAACAACAATTTTCGGAATAGAACAAATAGATTTGAAAAGCCTCGAAGGTGATTGGGAAGGTAACGGAACTTTTTTAATACCTGGAATAAACAGCTTAATGGAAATTTCTGGAAATGCTAATTTCGAATACTCCAATAAAAAGAATTACCTCAGAACAGAATTATCCGCTGAAAAATTCATGTTCACATACTCAGACAGCGGTCATATTTCAGTTGATAATGATAATGATTCTTTGACTTGGGAAGTATGGGATAATTTGGGGCGGCATACCAAATACCGTGGAAAAATAAACGGTAATAAAATATTAGGTTCCAGAGTTTATCGCAAAAAAGATTACCTTGTAAAAATTGAATTGGTTCATATTGACACAATAGATTTCAGATTATACATAAAGGAAAAAGATAATACAGAGCATGACCAAGCAACTTTTAAACTGCACCGCTTGAAATAACAAGCTAAGATACGATAGTCTTTTTTGGCAGAACCCCGCCTTTGTAAAAAGATGTATGCCGATATGTTAATCTTGACAATTGCACTCTTTTTGTTATATTAAAAAATAGATAAACAATTATAAATTAGATTATGAATAATCTGCAGAATAAGACGATAATCTTATTTTAGACCAATATGTTTTATTTTAAGTAGAATAATAAGCGACAAAACATAAAACAAAGGAAAAACATAATGAAGAAACTCATCACCACAGGATTATTGCTTTTTGGTATCTTTATTTTAACAACAATCATTGCCTTTTCAGCAGTACCCCAGTTGATTAACTATCAGGGACGTTTATTGGATAGTGCCGGCGATCCGATTAACGATGGTTTGTATCATATCAAGTTTGCAATCTATAATGCTCCCACTGATGGCACAGAGTTATGGGTTGATACTTTTCGAAAAGTTGGTGTGAACAATGGTTTGTTCAATGTAGCTCTTGGGGATATGACAGCGTATCCGTTTCCTCACGATTTGTTTACGGACACATTGTTGTACTTGGGAGTAACTGTTCAAGGCGAGAGCGAAATGACCCCTCGAACCAGATTGCTTACAGTTCCGTACTCGTATCATTCTCTTCGTGCCGACACTGCGGGTAGTGTGGACTGGACTGATATTGATATCAGCAGTGACGATATTTTTAATGGCACTCTTTCTATTGGTGACAGTACCCTCAGAGCCGACAGCAATGGTGTTAGAATTGGTGATGGAGAGGCACCTTCCAGCTCGTTTCTAATTCGAAATGATCGTACATATAATACTGATCAAGATCGTTATGGATATTATTCATATCTTAAGAATCAATCTTCAGGGGATTTATTTGGTGCATATTTAATTATTAGTGATTGGGGTTCTGGAGATGTTTATGGCCTAAAAAGTTCAATTAATGGTGATGGAGATAACCGCTACGGACTTTATGGTATAGCAAGCCAATTTACTTCTTCTAATTACAGCGGTAAATCTTACGGTGTTTTTGCCGACGGTCGTTTTGGTGAAGAGGCTTATGGTATCTATGCATCTGCAGAGTATGGTTTAACCAACTATGCCGGGTATTTCTCTGGGGATGTAACTGTTACCGGAACATTATCAAAAGCAGGTGGCTCCTTTAAAATCGACCATCCCCTTGACCCCGAACACAAATACCTCCAACACAGCTTTATTGAATCTCCCGACATGATGAACATGTATAATGGCAATATTATTACTGATGATAATGGATATGCAACAGTCATAATGCCAGATTACTTTACAGTGCTTAACCGTGATTTCCGGTATCAACTTACGGTAATCGGTGATTTTGCACAGGCAATAGTTGCAGAGGAGATTTCAAATAACCAGTTTTCTATTCGCACCGACAAACCAAACATAAAAGTATCCTGGCAAGTAACCGGAATCCGACATGACAACTGGGCAAACGATAACCGCATAGAAGTTGAGATTGATAAACCGACCAAAGA
>JAYEHE010000020.1:0-6113 GCA_034659415.1 Candidatus Zixiibacteriota bacterium
TAAAGCATCATCTCTACTTTTCACCCAAAAGACGAATGACATTTCAACAGTTGTATCTTCACCAACCGGTGCATAATTCTTGTAAACATCAAATATCGTCAAACTACTATCATTGGTCCATCCATCTGAAGAGTAAATAAGTTTGTTAAAAGCAGTATCATTTTCAACATCAATCTTATCTACATCAAGTATCTGAGAAAATGTACCTGGTAAAGCCCCAAGCGGAAACTCATCAACTCCGACCACATAGGTAGAACAGGTGATAGAACTATCTTGAGCAGAAGTATCACAGACCTCAATGCTATCACCGGTATAAAACACTCTTTGAGTTGGAGTTATATAGACAGTTGATAAATATTTATCATAAAAAGATAAGATTTGATCACCATCATCATCTTCAACATAATCGTCAAAGGGACCATATAACCTCCACTGGAAATCAAAAGGAGGCACATTTTCATTCCCTGGGTAATCAGGATCAAGTGCTCGCCAATCAAGGTAAACACCTGTAATAACTCCCGGAGTTATAGAGTTAATAAATGAAGCATCTCCAAATTTGCTTATGAATGTATTAGGAGGGCTATCATTTCTTGAAAAAGCACGATAAACAACAGCTGATTCTTTACCCATTTCATCAAAAGCCTGCAAAAACACATATTGCACCAAATAAGTGGCTAAAGGATCATCTGACAACGCTTTTAATTTCACAACATCAGATGTTTGAGGGTCAGCAACAGTTTGTACAACATCAAGATACTCCCACCCAGTTGAATCCTGTAAAATAGTCTCTATAAATTCTTCCGGTGTAAGTCCACCTAACTCATCTTCAGTTTTTACCATATAACGATAATAATCAATTTGACCGTCCGCATCAGATCCAGACCAGTAAATTAGTGGATTTCTTGAAAATCTTGTATAAACCGTATCGAGAACCAGAGGATTGGTACTTACCGTATCAAAAACTGGTCCTGGCGGAATATTTACAAACTCTACAATCGGAGCTTTATTCTCAATCTGTTCACCATCCAAGGTTTTATCGCATCCGCTTAAAAAAGCAAAAGCAACTACCGCAATTAATGCAATGGCATTTATAAGATAAAGACCTAATTGTTTTTTTAAAATAAATTTCATTTACTTCCCCGTCTTTCCAATCTATTAAAATGCAATTTTAAAAGTAAATCTGTGAACTTCAGTTAGGATACCAAAATCCTGAAAAGCATAATCGATACTCATCTCTCTATCTTCTCCCATCGGGAGTCTTAATCCACCACCTGCAGTAAAACCATCGACATCATAATTAAACCGCTCCCCAAAACGAAGCACAAACAGATCTTTAAATGAGTATTCTAATCCAGCATTGTATTTTTCAAGGTTGTCAGCAGGGTGTGAACCTTCGGCGGCAAACGTCAAAATATGATCATACCCATCAATTACGTTAATAGTAGTACCAAATTTAAAATTAATCGGCAACGGATACCCATTGTCAATAAATTTCATGTCGGGACCAAAATTTGTTATTGCCATGCCAATTTTAAAACTGCGATAACCAGTATCATAAAGAGTACCAACATCAGCAGCCCAACCACTGGTTGTAAAATCATGAACATACTCACCAATGTATTTAAATGTAAAGCCAATTGAAAAACGATCCGTTAAATATCTGCCATAACTTACAGACAACGCAAAATCATTCCAGGCAAATGTTTTTCCTGTACCCATATAAGTGCCCTGTTCATAGGTACGTTCAATCATATCACCCGATGTTAACGCATACATACCAATTCCAAGAACTCCTCCGATAGATTCCAGAGGTAAACCAATAGCACCAAATCCATAATTCACATAATTCGGAAGCTTAATATAAGTGAACAAAACTTCTTTACCATAAAGTGAAGTTAATCCTGAAGGATTGTAATAAACAGCCGTAATATCATCGGTAACAGCCGTGAAAGCATCAGCCATTCCCATAGCTCTTGCAGATACACCCAACTCGAGAAATTGAGCACCGGTTGTACCAACTTTTGCTTGAGCCAAAAGATTACTCGGTAAGAATAGAGTTATTAAAACGGTTATAAGAAAGAAAATAGTTAGATTTTTCTTCAATAGACCTATTCTCCTCTTACTTTTAAAAGTATTTTTCAAATTCATGTATGCCTCTATAATTTAAACTTTTTATATACAACCTTTTATAAATTAATTTCTAAACCTACTCTAATCTGACGACCATAATCCCAGTTTGAAGGATTATTATCATATTCAGTACCACCGATAATCATCTGATTAATGTTCTGTCCTGTGTCAGGACGACCAGTATTTGAATAAACATAGTTAACGTTACGACTATCAAATATATTTTCAATCCAGATTATAAATTGGTAATCTAAACTAGCCAATTTGAAATCTTTGGTGAAACGGACATCGAAGTTTACAGTAGTTGGTCTTCTGAGAGAGTTGTTTTGTATATCTTCACCGGTGGTAGTTGCAATTCCCGGATAATCCCTGCTGGGAGTAAAGGGTTGACCACTTTCAATAATAGTTTCCACAGAAAGAGACCAACCATTGGGAATTGGCAAACCAAATAGGCGTGGCTTAACAGTTGATGGTATAAAAACCTGTATCGAAGATTTTAAAGAATGTCTGACGTCATTATCAAGAGCGGATTCTGAAAGCGGGTCGCGGGACAACTCAAAATCACTAAGATAATTTTCATTTGTTTGAGAAGCTTTACCAAAAGCAAATGCATAAGTATAACTAAACATACCGTTAACATATCCACCGCCTCTTTTCTCAACTGTAAGCTCAATCCCACGTCCACGACCATAATCACTATTACGATACTGCTGACGGGTTAAACCACCAATTTGCACCTCATAACTATTAATCTTATCAAATTCATCTTTAAAATAACCGGAGAAATCAACCGAATAATTTTCACTCATCGCATACTTAACACCGAATGAATATTGAATTGTTTTCTGGTAATCCAGATTATAGTTTCCTAATACGTCATTTTCATCAATAGCACTCGTGTTACGAGAATACATTCTATTTAGTGCTGGCAACTGGAAGAAGTGGCCATAATTAAAGTGAACTTTCGCTTTATCACTTATTGGATATGAAAAACCAATTCTTGGTGAAAATTTCTGACGATCACCAAGGATAATTCCTGTTCCAAGGTCATCATTTTTAGCAACCTCAACAAGGTCATACTTGTCCTGGAGAAAGAAGTCCCAACGGAAACCAAGTGAAGCAATCATTGAGCCATACTCAATCTTATCACGAAGGTAAAAAGTACCTCCTATGGGATCATACGCAAACATATCACGGAAAGCACCACGGGTAGGATAAGGTGCTGAAATTCCTCCAACGCTATCAGGACGACCAGTGTACATCAGATATGGCTTAACAATTTCCTGAAAAGTAAATTTATTTTTTTGCAACGCAAAACCAGATTTCACCTCGTGATTACCCATTTGACGATAGATTTTAAATTCTGCTCTATAAGTTTCAGTCTTTCGTTCATGCCAAGTTGCATTTTCATAATAATTCATAGGTGCAAGAAAATCACTACTACCACCATCAAAAGTTCCATTACCATTTATATCAACAAAAGGTTCACCAGCATCATACCGATTATTCGGCGGATCATAAAGACCATTACCGTTACGATCTACAAAAGGAATTCCAGGAGTCCAACGTTGAGGAAGAAGCAAATCTTGGGTAGGGTCTCCTGTTGGTCCATCATATTGCCCATTATGATTAAAATCCATATTGTCAGGACCAGTAGATTTAATGAAAATATCAATTCCGCGATCATAAATATTGTTGGCGTTAACATCGATAAACGGCTCACCAATAATAGAATCGCCATCTATATATGGTTCACGATTGACATTATTAATATTAGGTAAACGATCATAATCTAAAACACCATTACCGTTTTTATCATTTAAAAATTCCCCGCGATCCCATACACCATTACCGTTTAAATCAATAAATGGTTCACCTTCTAAATTATCTACAATATTATTATCATTAAATCTAAATTCAGAAAAATTTGAGCCTAAACCTGACTGACTATTAATGTCAAAGTTGAACTCACCCCAAGTATAAGCCGAACCAGTGTATGTACCATAATTTTCATTTCCCGGAGTGCCATCTGTTGAATCCGGAAATAAATTTATAATTGGTTCCGGTGGATCATAAATCCCATTAGGAATAGTATCATTCCAACTTTCCCATTCACTATCCAAATAAAATTGATCAGGGTCTAACCCTTTGCCAGGGCTATTCGGGTCACCGGGTTTTTGGTTTAGTTCATTGACTTTATAGGAAAGCAAAAATTCATAGTTCATGCTTTTAGAAATAGTCTGGGAAATTTCCAAAGAAGCAGAAGACCATTTTTCTTCTTGAACCGGCGCTAAAGCCGATGAATATCTTTGCTCCCAATTAAATAAGGTCCATCGAGTTTGAGAATCTTTTAACGATACAATCATTTTCAAATTCGGACGCGGTCTGAATCTGAAATTTGCCATCCAGTAATATTTGTTATAACGACGATCAGGAATATCAATTCCAAATAAATTAAATGCGTCATAAGACCTTTCAGTAGTAGGAGAGTCATAATCTTCATATTGATGAATACCATCATTTTTATCAACTTCAGCATAGAAATAATAGGTAAATTCTTTATCTTCGAGGAAATTAAGACCTAAAGCCGGCATTATTTTATTTTTAAAAAACGGATCAGGACCTGAAATAGAAAAACGTGCATAATCAGAATTTCGAGAATATTTATTTAAAGAAGAATTCCCAAAATCATCGGTAATATATTGGAAGTTAATATTTGTATTATCTTTGGAGCCTGTACGAGTCGTAATCTTAACAATACCTGATAAAGCATCTCCATATTCTGGGTCAAATCCATCTTTAATAATAGTAAATTCTTGAATTGAACCGGAGACTAAAGAAAGCTGTGCTCCAGCCTGACCTAATCCACCTAACGGATCACCAATCGGGACACCATCGACATAGTAGGCAACCTCGCCAGCACGACCTCCACGAATGAACACATCACCTGAACTACTGGTAACAACACCAGCAACCTGACCTAATAATTCATCAACAGTAGTTACTGGACGATGTGAAATCTCTTCCTTGGAGATATTGACCTGATTAGAAACCTCAAATTTATCAATAATATCGCGTTCGGCTGTAACTGTAATTTTAACATCCAGCTCAGAAACTTTCTGCTTCAATTTAGGACTTACATCAAATGATAAATCGGATTTAACATCTACCTCAGTAATATCAACCGAATTGTAATCAATATGTGTAACCCTGACAACATAAGTTCCAGGTTCAACCTGACGAATGATATATTCACCATTGAAGTCTGTCTGAGCACCAAGAGCCGTTCCAACAATAAAAACTGACGCTCCAATTACCGCTTCACCAGATGATTCATCGGTTACTTTACCTTTTATCTGACCGGGACCCGCAAATACCATCCCAGGTATTGCTACTAACAACATAAACGTTAATAGAAAAGATGTAAAATTCAGTCTTAAACGACCTTGCATTTAAACTACCTCCTGGATATTTTTATCGCATTATAATCAAAATAATCAAAAAACATATTGACATTTTTGCATCAATCAATATTGAAACTTAAAGTTCTAATTCTCCCAACTTGTTATTAATCAAACCGTTAAACATTGCTCCGTTTAACCGAAGCAATTAAACAAACATAAAAATAGAGGATAGCCCAAAAAGGGCTAAGAAGTCAAGCTCTTTTTCCAAGAAACATCTTAATTTTGTCAAATTATAGACATAAATAAACGCTCTATTGTTTAATTATTTTGCGTTTCAAAAAAGAATTCATACGAATTTTTTTTTCTATTTCGCTAACTTCATTAACAAATTCTGGTCGCATAATCTGCGAATTAAAACAGAATGAAAACTTTTTTTCAAATGCTTTTTGAATTTTTTCGGTAGCAATCCGGAAATTATCACCCGTAACTTGTTGGCAACCAATAGAATTATTAGCTGTCACATCTAAGGCGGGATGTTTGACTATCCCATTTATCTTAATTGAACCATGCTGAATAATC
>JAYEHE010000021.1:0-6079 GCA_034659415.1 Candidatus Zixiibacteriota bacterium
GCCTGATAGGGTTTGGTTTTGAAAATTCAAAAGTACCTTTAGCAGCACCAACATCAATTTCCAGATATTCCAAAGCAATTCCTCCAAAATCAAACTCAGCATCACAGGCACCAATATCAAAATTTATTTCCGTATTATATTTTGTGGATACAATTATATCCCACAAGTTATCATCAGTATCAATATTACTTTTCCGACGACTTTCGCTTTCAAACGCAAGATAACCGATTGAACGCTTTACATCATAATCAATTTCATAATCAATTTTACGGGAATCGTATTCTATATCTATAATGGCAACGTCATCTATATCTGCTGACCTTAAATTAAATTCACCTGCTCCCAAATCAGCATCAATAATAACTTTTTCAGCTCCTTCTGCTTCTATTGTTTTGGAGATTTTCTCCCACCTCCCAGCAAAAGTAACATTTGCCAAAATTAGAATTAGCACCGTAGAGAATATCATAATTTTCTTCATTATAAGACTCCTATTAAAAAGGTATCTATGTTTATTTAAGATTACGGTAAATATAATAAGAAAGTTTCATTCTTCAAATCAATTATCAGGTTCTGTTTTGCCTTTGGAACTTGTTGGTATATTTGGGATTGGCGGTGGGGCTGGAACATTTTCATCATCGTTAATTTTAGTTTGGCTACCCAGACTATGATATGCTCTGAATCCAAACCTGGTTAGAAAAGCCGCTCCAATTCCTGAAAGAATTGGAAAAGTTGAAATCAATATTGAGATTACTAAGAAAAGAATCCCAAAACCTTCTGAGACAGAATCACTTGACCCCATCAAAACAGCAACAATCATCCATAAAGTCATTAGGATAAGCACGCCAACAATTGAATTTGAGAATGCAGATTTTGAATTGGTTTTAAATCTTGTTGAAATTTTTTCTCCGATAATATTACCGAAAGCAATAACACCCACAAAAATTGCAAATAAATAAGCAAGAGGTAAAAGCGGAATCAGTACAATTCCAACAATCGTTATAGCAAAAAGTAATATTAATGCCGGCAATAAGATTAAAAACAGAAACCCTACAAAATATGTTCGAATTCTATAATTCTGCATACATATTTTAAAATTGTCTAATTGTCTTGGCATTAAAAAGGCTACAAGATAAGAAAGTAAGATAAAAAAGATAATAAATGAAGATACTATAATAATCCCGTCAATTGAAAATGTGTCAACCAAACCCTCAAAATCTAAGGGATTATTTGTTTCAATAACTTCACCAATAACAACCGCTCCATTTTTTAAAATAATAGTTGGAGCTTCGATATCACCTTCGACTCGTCCGGTACTTGTAATCAAAATTTTATCGGTTAAAGATTTGACATCCCCTTTAACCCAACCGCGAATAATTACTTTTTCCAAAGCAACTATATCACAATCCACATATTCATCAAACCCAACCTGAACATTTTTTTCAAGTTTGGATATTTTTAATTCATAGACTGCTCTGTTTTTAATTTCTTCTTCAGCTTCTAATCTTTCTAAATCCGAATTTTCCTCAATCGATAAAGCTTGTTGTCCATGAATAAAAAGGTCTCTGCTAAAATCATAATACCATTGTTCGCCGGAAGTATCAACAGCCGCCACTCCTTCATTGCTAAGGCGAATTTCAATAAATGTTATATCTGAAATTTCTTTAACAGAGTCCTGAGCAACAACACTTGAAGTGATAACAATAAAAGAAATAAATAAAAATTTTAATAACAAAGTCTTCACTTTACAATCCTATGTAACGAAAAGGCTAATATTGACTTACTTCAACATCTCCGGTTAAAGATGTCAGAGAAACTTTTGTTCCGCCACCACCGAATTCGCCTTCCATCCGATTATTACTAATAGATTTTATTGAAACCGGCACGTCAGATTTTATTTCACCTGCTTTTGTTTCAATTTCTAAATATCCGGCGGCAAAAACAGGCACCGAAAAATAAATTGTACCGCTGGTAGTTTCAACATAATAATTTTTGTCAGTTGACATTTCAGTTTCAATATTTACGGCACTTGAACTGGTCTTGACATTTATTGAACCGGTCAACTGTTTTATATCAATCTTTCCCATCTGTGATTTAATTTTAACATCCCCTTCAACCCATTGTAAATCAATTTCCGCATTTTCACAATTAATAGTTATAGGTCCCCGATTATATTCAATCTTCAATTCTTCTAATGTCCCTCCGGTAATATCAACCGCCCCATCATGGTCACTAATGAAAATTTTTCCTGTCATCGTACTAAAGGCCAAATCACATTTATGTGGAACAGCTATTTTAAAATTGACATCACCATAAGAATCTTCCCCTGCACCAATAAATTTTTTCCAGAACGAACTACTGCGATTTAACATTCTCAAAAAATTTGTATTAACATTTACGTTATCACCATCCTGATCAACTTTGATTTCAATATGGTCAGCAACTTCCTCAGCTTCGTTTCTATTTGATGCACGTACTGTTTTGACTGCTTCAACAATTAGTTTGTTATTATTTGAGGGGATTATTTCAATAATCCCTCTTGGTATTTCTAGCTTCAGTTTTATTCCCGATTTGACCGGTAATATTTTTTGATATTCAAATTGAAATTCATCTGCCTTAGATATAGTAGTCATCAAAATCATGAGACAAAATACAATAGCCGTTTTCCGAACAAACATATAAGTTACTCCCTGATTTAACCCGTTAAATTCCTTTTAGCTTTTTTTTCAAAAGCTCACGGGCTCTAAAAATTCTGGCTTTAACCGTTCCAACTGGTATATCCATTAATTCGGCTATTTCTTCATATGATTTATCATCCTTATGACGATAAATTATAACAATTTTATATTTTTCCGGAAGTTCTTCAATTGCCTCGGCAATACTAAATCTTTGCTGTTTTCTAACTAAGTCATTTTCCGGATTATATGATTGATCGGCAACTTCTATTTCTACTTTCCCATCGCCTGTATCCAACTCTCTGTCCAGAGAAAGAGCCTTGATTCTTTTCTTTCTCAAAAAATCTATTGAACAATTAGCGGCAATCTTATATAGCCAGGTCGAAAATTTGTATTCTGAACGATAGCTGGCAAGAGAATTAAACGCTTTCATAAAAGTTTCCTGCACTAAATCATTGGCAGTGTCCGTATTCCTAACAATTTTACTAATAATATGAAACACCGAAACACGATATTTTTCGTTCAACTTGCGGAATGCCTTCTGGTTACCTTTTAAGGCTTCGGCAATTATTTTATTTTCATCATTTTCCAAAGCAGTCTTCTTTTAATACGCAATTATTATGCACCTGTTTCATAGGTTTTAATATAATAATGTCAACTAATAGGTTACAAGCTAAATAAATGAAAAATTCTGTTTAAATCGAACCCTTCAAGTTTTATTTTGCCAATTAGTGACTCATAAAAAATATTGAATAAATTGCATGGTCAAAATTCATACAATTTAAATACAACTTAGCTCTAAATAGAAGCTTTGTCTGTAGAATTACAGATGAATTGACGTTAAATACTTCAAGGAAAAAAATATGACTATCTATGATTATCCAAAATATTATGACATTGCTTTCTCGTTTAGAGATTATGAACAAGAGGCAAAGTTTTTAGATTTTTGCAATCAAAATTTATCTTCTACCAAAACAAAAAAAATTCTTGAGATAGGCTGTGGGCATGCGCCTCATGCCGGAGAATTGAGTAAATTGGGGTATAAATATTGCGGATTAGACATAAACCATAAAATACTTAATTTTGCTCGTAACCAATGGAATCAGATTATAGCTCCAAATCAATTTTTTCAAAAAGACATGATATCTTTTGAATTTAATGAAACTTTTGATTTTATATATATCATGCTTGGTTCCTTATGTGCCAATAATGACGCCCAGATAAAATCTCATTTTGATTCAGTGTCAAAATGTTTAAACAGCGGTGGGCTTTATTTTATGGATTATTGTATTCAATTTGAAGACCCATTAAAATATCAGAATGAAAATGAATATATAATTGAAAAAGATGATATCAAAATACGATCCAGGTTTAATATCCGTTCACTTCAAGATACTGAGAATCTTTTCGAGGAAGCTTGGAACATAGATGTAATTGACAAAGGAGTTACCCGTTCATTTAAAATGCTTGAAAAAAGCAAAGCAATTTACCCCGATGATTTCCTTGAATTCATAAACAAACGAAAAGATTTCGAAATCATAGGTTGGTTTTCAGAATGGAACCTTAAAAAGCCAATTCATAAAGAATCAGAAATCATTCGACCGATAGTAATTTTAAAAAAACTATAAATCAGTAAAATTTTATATTTTCTTAATCTGCTTAATCATAGCCATGTAAGCTTCAATCATAATTTTAGCAGTATAATCAGGTCCGGTCAATTTAAAAAAGACATTTCCCTCTGGAGTTTCAACAATTGAACCGACCATCCTGTAGTTTTCTTTGTCTTCCGACTTGCCGGACATAGATCCGCCCATAGAAGATTTATAAATACCGAAAAGAGATAACATATGAACCGTCATACCATCAACATCCAATTTATACTGAATAGCCGCAGTATGCGGATCACGTCCATCCATTAGAGCCATCTGATTAATCCATCGTTCCAAATTAGAATCAACATCGCCACCTTGACCCTTGCCAAAATAAAAAACAGTCACAATAGCTGAATCAGTTTCCTTTTCAAGGGGACCAAAAGAATAACTGGCAATTCTCATACCTGAGCCGCCATAATCTGTCCATTGCGTAGCTGGAGTAAATTTGACACCGCCAATCTCAACTGGTTTTCCATTTAAATCAAATGGGATTTCAGATGGAGTGTATGTAATTTCCATATTAGCTTTCATTCCACCTTCAGTATTTTGGATATTTGATATCTGACCTTCAACATTTGCTTTTGATAATTGGTCTTTTTTATCTGAAGTTTGTTCCGATTTCTTCTCTGATGAACAACCAACTATTAAAAATAAAGCTGTGATAAATATAATTAGAGTTTTCATCTCATTCCTTTCTTAAGCATTAATTATTTTGCAAACATAGTATATATTTTTAAAATTATTAGCAAGCTGATAAATTATGAATTGATTATTTTGTTGTAGTTCTCGGGATCAGTGTCGCCTTCGGTGTTTATCAAAAGAACTCTTGAATTTTTATTAAATAACTTATCTTTTATGTAAGACAAATTTCTATTCTCAAAAATGGCAAGCAAAGCCGCTAAACCTGCTCCTCCTGACTCACCGGAAATAATTCGGGGATCATCACCGATTGGGTTATAAAATGCTTTCATGCTGTTTTCAGCAAATTCATCGCTTACGGTAAGAAACAATTTATAGTTATACTTAATATACGGAAAGGCTATTTCCGAAGGTGTTCCGCAGTTCAAACCTGCCATTATAGTATTTAATGAACCTCTGCTAACGGTAATCTCTCCAGCATTGTATTGCATAGAATCAAAAACACAAGCTGATTCAGTTGGTTCAATACAAACCAGTGTCGGCATTGATTGTTTATAATATCTGCTATAATACCACCCAGCAGTAGCGGCAAGAGCACCAACCCCGCATTGAATAAAGATAAAATCATCGGCAGACAACTTTTCATTTTCAAGCTGATTGTCTATCTCTTTAAATAGAGTCGTATATCCAGCTGAAATTAAAAAGGGTATTTCAATTTGATTTTCATAAGATGTATCAGATATAACTTTCCAATCGTTCTTTTTTGATTCATCAAAAGCCATTTTGACAGCATCATCGTAAGAACCATTAACGAGTATAACTTTTGCTCTTTCTTTTTTTATGCTTTCAACTCGAGCCGATACTGTATCTGAAGGAATATAAATTACTGCTTTTTGGTTTAATTTGTTTGCCATCCAAGCCACCGCCCTGCCATGGTTACCATCGGTAGCTGTACAAAAAGTATATAAAGGCAAAGTCTTCTTGACATTAGACGAAAACAGATTTTCCATTTCAACCCCGGTAACCTGCTCATATCTCTTTTTTAAAAATTTATAAATTGCATAAGAAGCACCCAATACTTTAAAAGCATTCAGGTCAAACCGCAGGGACTCATCT
>JAYEHE010000022.1:0-6060 GCA_034659415.1 Candidatus Zixiibacteriota bacterium
CCAAAATATTTTACCTACCGAATATACCGAAATCCAGATAACAAGACGATTATTCCGAAGTGGTGAGTCCGAATATCTACTTAATAAGGTCCCATGTCGGCTCAAAGATATAACAGAATTATTTTATGATACCGGATTGGGAGCTCATTCTTATTCTGTAATCCAACAGGATATGATCGATTCTGTAATTTCCGATAAAGCCGAAGAACGTCGTTTTCTTTTTGAAGAAGCAGCCGGAATAACCAAATACAAACAGCGTAAAAAAGCCGCCCTTAGAAAACTTGAAGCTACCGATTATGATCTTTTAAGATTAAAGGATATCTACTCTGAGGTTAAAACAAGAGTCAACTCTCTTAATAGACAATACAAAAAAGCGGAACGTTATCAGATAGCAAAAGAAGAAATAAAAAAATGGGAACTGCATCTCACTTCACAGCAAATTAAAAACCTTGAAAAAGAACGTCGAGAGATTAGAGCCAAACTTGATGAATCATCTAATATTATCATTGAACGTGAATCTGGTATTAACAGAGTTTCTGCTCAATTAGAAACTGAAAGAAAACAACAAATAGACTTAGAACATGAGCTGAATAGAATTGGCAATAACATTTACGAAACCACTGAAAAAACACACAATATAGAAACACAAATATCTATTCTTCAGGAAAAAGAAGCTAATGCAAAAACTCTTATTGAACGGGACAACGATGATATTAAAGCTCTAAGCAACAGATATGTTATCTTAAAAGAACAAACCCAAGATGCAACCAAAGAACTTGAAGAATTGAAAAATAGTTACTCTAAAATACATACTGAACTTAAGGAATACGAAGAAATCCAAGAAATTTCAGACCGCAACCTGCTTCAAGGACGTAATCAAAAAGATGCTGAAAATAAAAGACTAATTGTACTGGAAGGTAAAATATCTTCAGGGAAAACCGAAGATGACAATCTTAAACAACAAGAGACAGAATACCAAGAGCTAATAAAAGATTTATCAAGTCAACTGGATTCCGGTTCAAGCCATCAGATGAATTTGAGAAGT
Source organism: Candidatus Zixiibacteriota bacterium (assembly GCA_034659415.1). GTDB lineage: Bacteria > Zixibacteria > MSB-5A5 > GN15 > FEB-12 > QNAD01. The sequence goes on from JAYEHE010000022.1 coordinate 1,046, forward strand.
GACCTCAAAGAAAAACAAAATAACCTGCATATCTCACAGAATAACAAACTGGAACAAGAAGAAAAACAGAAACAACTCAAAGCTGAGCTTGAAGAACTTATTGAATTAAACGAAGAACTTTCTCATGAATTATCAAACCTGACCGCTTCAGTCGAGGCAGCCCAGGCACGCAAGACTCTTCTTGAAGAAATGATTCTCCATTATGAAGGATACCAGTCAGGTGTCGTAGCAACAATGGAGGTCAAAGAACGCTGGGACGGCATTGAAGGAACTGTGGCTGACATGTTTGTTCCTGACAAAGGGCTGGAAATTGCCCTGGAAGCAGTTTTGGGAGAAATCTCAGGATTTCTAATTTGTAAAAATAAAAACAGTGCTGAACAGATTATTGAATATCTCAAAAAAGAGAAAAAAGGGAAAGTCGGTATCCTCGTAGAAAATACAGGCACCATAAATCCTTCAACCAAACGCCCTGAATTAGATATGCCGGAATTCATAGGCTGGCTTGATAATTTCGTCAATACTCTTGATAATTTAGCTCCATTGATGAAAGCTATTCTCTCCCGTATTGCTGTATTCAAAGCCGGACACTCCCCAAACGACATATTGATGCATCTACCATACGGATTTAAAGCAGTATCAACCGATGGCGATGTTTATTCCAGTAATTTCATATCAGGCGGCACCGATGACAGCCTGCCTCTTTTCCGTCGTAAAGAAAAAGTATTGGAACTGGAAAAAGAAATTGAAACTATGTCATCTCAGATAGAGACCACCCATACTAAAAAGAACAATACAAATGCTCGGATTGCAGAAGCAAGAGCAGAATCCGGAAAAATCACGGAACTGATTGAAAGTCTGATTGAAGAAATAAAAGACAAGCAAAAAGATGCGGATGAAACCGGTTATCAATTAAGAACTATTGAAAATGAATCACTAAGAATTCAAAAGGAACTCAAAAACAATAAAGAAAAATTGGAAAAAATCCGTTCCCGCCAATACAACCTCGGACTTGATTACAACCAATTAAGTGACCAAAAAGAATTGCTTTTGAGCAATATGACCATTGCCGGAGTAAAACTTGAAGATTTAGAAAAACACGCCAATGAATCTTCTGCTAAAGTATCTGCAATGCAAATAAAACTTGTCGAGACTCAAGGAAAAGTCGATCAGACCGAGAACAAAATAAAATACCAGATTGAAATCCAGAATGACATTACTAATACAACCCAGATAAAACATGAAGAAATCAGAAAAGCACATCAGGATATTGAGTCATCTAAAAACCATATTGAAGAACTCGAGATTGTTTTAAAAACTGCTTTTGAGGCTCGCGATAAACATATTGCGGAACAAACCTCATTCAAAACAAAACAATCTGAAATAACACAATACGCTTCGGCTAAAGAAGATACTCTCAAAAGATTACGGTCGGAAAAAGATGAAAATAACAAAAAGCACCATGAGTTTGACATTAGAATGAATACAATTGATTCTGAACTTAAAACAATATCTGAAAGAATTTTTGAAGAATATGATCTTGACATTAGGTCAATTGAAACTCCAAGACCAGATGAAAATCTTGACAATGCTCAAGCTCTTGCTTTTTTACAAGAACAAAAAGAAAAACTCAAAAAATTCGGCGCCGTAAATTTGCTGGCATTGGAAGAATATGAAGAAGCGAGCAAACGAGAAAAATTCTTAAACGAACAATTAACTGATTTATCTACCGCTAAAAATGACCTGGAAACAACAATCAATAAAATCAACAATACGGCTAAACAAATGTTTACCGAAACATTTAAGCAAGTTCAGGAAAACTTCAAAAAACTGTTTGTAGAATTATTTACAGGCGGCGAGGCATCATTGCATCTGGAAGACCCATCCAACCCATTAGAATCTGGTATTGAAATCATTGCCAGACCTCGGGGAAAGAAGCTATTATCAATCACGATGATGTCAGGAGGCGAAAGAGCATTAACCGCTATCTCCCTTCTGTTTGCCTTATACCTTGTTAAACCTTCCCCATATTGTATTCTCGATGAGATTGATGCTCCCCTTGATGATGCCAACTGTCATCGCTTCTTGAATATGCTTGATTCTTTTTCTGATAAAACGCAATTTGTTATTATTACGCATAATAAAATCACAATGGAATCGGCACATAATTTATATGGTGTCACTATGACACAACCGGGCATATCAAAACTTGTCGGCGTGAAATTTAGTGAAATTGAAAATGACGAAGCTGGAGACATTATAATTACATCATCATCCACAGAAAATGATACTCTTGATGAAAATAGTATAGATAAAGATATTGAACTGCCCAATCAAGTAGTTGATCGCTTGTCATCTACTGTTGACACGCAAGAAGATAACAGCGAAAATACAATATAATAATGTTCGGTACTTTTGATAAATTAAAATCTGCCCTGTCTAAAACCAAAGATAATATTCTGGGCAAAGTTGCCAATATTGTTTCCAGAAGAAAAATTGATGATGATTTACTTGAGGAAATCGAAGAAACTCTAATTGAAGCTGATATAGGCGTTCAAGCCACAATGAAAATCATTGACAATCTAAAACAAAAAGCAAAAGAACAAAAGCTTACCGAAGGTGAGGATATCTTAAATCTTTTAAAAGATGAGATAACCAACATGCTCACCAAACAGAAAACAGAAAATTCAGCTAACTCAGAAAAAAAACTTGTAATTTGGTTAATCGTTGGAGTAAATGGCGTTGGGAAAACTACAACAATTGGAAAACTTGCAACCTATTTTGCATCCCAAGGAAAGAAGGTTGCTATCGCCGCCTGTGACACATTCCGTGCAGCAGCTATTGACCAGATAACTATCTGGGCAGAAAAATCAAATGTAGATATTATCAAATCTCAAGAAGGCTCAGATCCTGCGGCAGTAGCTTTTGATGCTGCCAAAGCCGCAAATGCCAGAAATATCGATATCCTATTAGTGGATACTGCCGGAAGATTGCATACTAAATCTAATCTAATGGAAGAATTAAAAAAGATTAAACGAGTAGTTTTAAAAGCAGCACCCGATGCACTAATTTACAGCAAATTAATCATCGACGGTTCAACCGGTCAAAATGCTTTAAATCAGGTAAAAGTATTTACAGATGCTGTCGGTTGCGATGGTCTAATAATCACCAAATTGGATGGCACAGCCAAGGGTGGCGTGCTAATTGCAATTTCCGAAGAATTAAATGTCCCTGTTGATTTTATCGGTATTGGAGAAAGTGCTGAAGACCTTCAAAAATTTAATCCAAACGAATATGCTCAGGCTCTATTTCAAGAATGAAAACTATAACAGTCAAAACAAATTCCAGAGAACAATTACTGGATGTAACATCCGAAATTCAACAAGCGATAAATTACTCCCCTCACGATGCCGGATTTGTTTTTTGTTTTGTCCCCCATACCACCGCCGCCATTACCATCAATGAAAATGCCGACCCTGATGTCAAAAGGGATATTATTTATAAGTTGAATAAAGAGTTCCCTATGCAGGACGGATATCATCATGCCGAAGGCAACTCCGATGCCCACCTAAAAGCATCACTAATCGGATTTTCAGAACAGATTCTTTTTGAGAATAAAAAATTAGTTCTTGGCACCTGGCAGGGAATTTATTTTTGTGAATTTGACGGACCAAGAAACCGAAAACTTATCATTAAGGTAGTACCTTTTGCTGAGAGTTAAGATTATCACCGTTGGACAAGACAAAGATAATTGGGTATCTGAGAGTTGCCAACATTTTCAAAAACTTCTAAAAAAATACTGTCGCCTTGACATAATCACAATCACGTCATTAAAATTATCAAATTCTTTATCCCCAGATGAAATCAAAAAAAAAGAACTCGATGTTATAAAAAACAAACTTAGCAATGGACTAATTATCGCCCTATCAGACAAAGGCAAAGAATTTGACAGCTACTCCTTTGCAAAACAGATGGAAAAATGGCAGACACAAAACAGCACTTTGCAATTTATTATAGGAGGTGCTTATGGTCTTGATGCTTCGTTTTTAAAATCCACTAATACAATCCTCTCATTATCAAAACTTACATTTTCACATCAACTCATCAGACCAATTCTATTGGAACAATTATTCAGAGCCTTTTCAATTATCCACAATACAGATTACCATAAATAAAAAATAAGGCGCCTCAAAAATAATGAAGCGCCCCAGAGGATAGATAAGGGAGGGAAATTTTATTTTATAAGTAGCATCTTTTTCGAATTAACATACTCCCCTGCATTCAACCGATAGAAATAAATTCCAGAGGCAACTCTGGAGCCGGAACTGTTTCGTCCGTCCCATTCTATTGATACTACACCAGCATCAGCATCACCCTCGAACCTATTAACCAAAGCACCGGTGATATTGTAAATTGACAGATTCCATGATGTAGATTTAGGCAAGTCAAATTTTATATTAGTAATCGGATTAAACGGGTTAGGATAATTTTGATGAAGGGCAAAGTCTGTAGGTAAAACAGTTCCTTTAAAAGCTGTTTCATATTGGAGTCCCTGATAATCAACAATTTCTGCTGAATTAAATTCCAGGTATCCATTACCACTGGTTGGGATCTCAATTATATCTTTTGAACCGGCATCAATTTTATTTATTCCGAAATCATAAACTAAAACAACCAGTTGATTGTCAATTACATTGTGCATCAAACGCATCCCATCAGCACCCTGGCTAACTCTTGGATTCAGTATGTTAATATCACCAATAATATCATATTTGAATAAAGCGGCTCCGATGTTTCCGTCTGAAATAGTTTTGATTTTCTTGGTTCCGTTTTCATTGCTCTCAATAATTTGAATTTGGTTTGCATCAGGATTTAATTTCGGAATAGGTTCTGCATCACCGATAATAATTCTTATCATAGTTACCAGATCAGATACAGTTAACGTCAAACCATCAGCATTGACATCGGAAGCGGCAATCTGACTTGGAACATTAACAGTAAATACGGACAAACCCTTA
>JAYEHE010000023.1:0-6020 GCA_034659415.1 Candidatus Zixiibacteriota bacterium
TGATCATATAAACCGGGAAGGTATCCCTGTTTACGATGTAATAGAACACACTGGTTATATGCGTTTTTTGATGATTCGACAAGCCAAAAGAACTACTGATTTAATGGTAAATATCGTAACTAACTACGGAGATTTCCCTAACAGTGAAACTCTAATAAAACAAATCACTGAGAAGTTCCCTCAGATTACAACAATCATCCATAGTCAGAACGGGCAAAAGTCAAATGTTGCTGTAAGTGAAATTGAAAAAGTACTTTTCGGTAAAGGATTTATCACAGAAAAAATATTCACAAATAGTTTCAGAATAAAGGCTAACTCATTTTTCCAAACTAATTCGATACAAACCGAAACATTATATCGCACTGCTTTTGAGATGCTTCGTCCCCAAAAAACTGATAACATTATGGACCTTTATTGCGGAACTGGTTCTATCGGAATCATAGTTGCCCAATACGTAAACGAAGTGATTGGCGTTGAATTAGTAGCAGAATCAATTGAATCTGCCAAATTAAATGCTCTGGACAATAATATAACCAATATTAAGTTCTTTGAAGGAAACGTAAAAGACTTTTTAAGAACGTATCATGATGATGAAATAAAATACAATATCGTAATTGTTGACCCGCCCAGAGCCGGCCTGCATCCAAAAGCACTAAAGCGGATGCTTGAATTAAAACCGGAAAAAATTCTTTATATTTCCTGTAATCCGGCAACTTTCTCGCGTGATGCAAAGTCAATAGTAGAAAAGAGCTATAGCCTTTCCAATATACAACCGGTGGACATGTTTCCGCATACGATGCATATTGAGCTAATCTCTGTATTCTATCGTGATTAACATTTCTTGCCATTACTGCCGAAATAATATAGATTGACGGTTAATTTTTTAAGGAGGAATAATTTGCGTTTTATAAAATTCATAACTGCTTTGCTTTTAGCTATTTGTTTCACATTAACAGTTAATGCGGCTAAGAAGAAACAAACTTTCGATGAATTTTCTTTGAAAATTCTTGAATCTGTCCAATCATTCTATCCGGTTAAAGCGACCGAGATGGGTATCCATGCATACGACCATCGTTTCGCCGACTATTCTTCCAAAAGTGTGAAAAACAGAATTAAAGATTTAAAAAGCTTCGAAAAGAAACTATATAATTTCAAAAAGACAAATCTATCACCTCATCAACAAATTAATGTAAAATTATTAAAATCAAATCTTGATATAGAATTATTGAATTTAAAAAATATCGCATGGCACAAAAAATCGCCGCAATTGTATTCTCAGGAAATTATTGACGGCTTGTATTTCCTTATGATATCCACTCATGCCCCGATGAAAGAAAAAATATTTAGCATCATGGAACGAATGAAAGCTGTACCTGCATATTTAAAAAAAGCTCAAAAAAATATAAAAAACCCGCCTCCTGTTTATATTGAAACTGCTCAAGAACAGATTGAGTCAGCCATTAATTTTTATAAAACAGCCGCAGGTAAATTAATGAATAAATTTCCCGATAAAGCTGATAAAATTTTAAAAATAAGCACTAAAGCACAAGAAGCTCTAAATGATTTTTCAATTTTCCTTTCCGAGATTTCTCCCGGCAAAGAAACATCGTTTGCTATTGGCAAAAAGAATTTCGATTATATGCTTGCAAACCAAAATTTACTGCCCTATGACAGCGACTCTTTGCTTAAAATAGGCGAACAACTTCTTTCAGAATCTCAAAAAAAATATAAAGATTATAAAAAATATGTAGAGAATAATCATCAGAACGGATTAGACTCAGTTTATATCCCGAATGTTTTCACTAAGGATGACATACTAAATTATTACAATTGGGAAACCAAACAAGTTGCTATCTTTATTGAACAAAATAATATCGTTACCATCCCTGATGAAATTGGTGATGTTGAAGTTATTGAAACACCGGCTTTTTTGAGAACAATGGTAACTGGAATTGCCTATCAACCGGCAGGACCGTTTAATGAAGTTCAAAAAGCTTATTTTTATGTCCGTCCGATACCGGATGATCTGGACCGAAGGCAACTCGAAGCCCGCTACCGTTATGTTCACAGGCGTGGATTCAAAGGCTCGGTTGTACATGAAGCGTACCCGGGACATCACCTGATGTTTCAGATTGCGTCTCTTAACGAAGATCCTGTTAGGAAATGGCAGATGGATATGCAGATGGCAGAAGGCTGGGCGTTATATTCCGAAGAAATGATGTACAAATTAGGTCTATACGGCAAAGAAGATCCTGCTCACTGGCTTCAGGTTTTAGGCGGTATTAGATTTAGGGCGGCAAGAATCATTGCTGATGTCAAACTTCATACCGGACAATTTACAATCGAACAGTGTTACGATTGGATGGTTGAACAACTGGACATTGAGACTGAATCCGGCAAGAATTATATTAAAGGAGAAGTCCGCAGATATTCTTTCCAGCCAACTTATCAGATGTCATATTTGATTGGGAAACAAGAAATTTTGAAGCTCCGTAAATCTATGAAAAACAAACTTGGAACCCAGTTTTCTTTGCAGAAATTCCATGATGATCTTTTGTCCGAAGGAGCTATTCCGCCATCATTGATGTATGAAATTTGGGATTTGAAATAACAAATAAATTTGATTTTCTTCAAGGGCAGAACTTATCAGCAGTTCTGCCCTTGCACAAAATTATTTGATGAATTTATCATTTATATTAGAATAAGGCACATGCTCTTTTGAATAATATTCATTGCTAATTTTCTTAATCAGTCCAGACAAAGCAATAAGTGCAATAAGATTCGGGATTGCCATTATGCCAAGAGCTAAATCCCCAAAAGTCCAAACTGTTTCAAGTTCCAAAACAGCGCCAACAAATATCATAACGCAAAACAAAACACGATATGGCATTACAACTCTATTCCCAAACAGATATTGGATTGACCTGTCACCATAATAAGACCAGGCTATCATAGTTGATGTTGCAAATAACATAACAGCCGCCGTAACAATATAATTACCGCCACCTCCCAAGAACGGAAGCCCTTGCTGAAATGCATAAGCCGTCATTGGAGAGCCGTTTAATTGTGCCCCATCGACAACAACCTTCCATGCATCGGTAACAATAATAGCTAAACCAGTTAATGTACAAATTGTAATTGTGTCAATGTATGGTCCCATCATAGCTACTGTACCTTCACGTACAGGCTCATCAGTCTTTGCGGCGGCATGTGCAATAGGAGCAGACCCCTGACCGGCTTCGTTTGAAAACAGACCTCGCTTAATTCCCCATATAAGAGTGTACATGAAAGTTGAACCGGCAAATCCGCCAACAGCTCCCGGTGGAGTAAAAGCCATGCTAAAAATATCACTGAATGCTTGTGGAATTTTATCAAAATTTAATATGAGAATTGTAATCGCACCTAATACATATATAACAGTCATAAACGGTGTCAGAAAAGCAGTTACTTTCCCAATTCTTTTTACACCACCTATAATAACAGCTCCAACCAATAAAGAGATAACTAAACCTGTTATCCACACAGGAATCGCAAAATCAGTATTAAGCTGATCTGCTACTGTAAAAGCCTGAATGGCATTACCGGTTGCTAAAGCACAAAGAGATGCGGCACCTGCGAAAACTATCCCAAGCCATTTCCACCCAAGTGCTTTTTCCATATAATACATCGGTCCGCCCGACGAAGAACCATCGGGGTTAATTTTACGGTATTTCATAGACAAAGTACACTCAGCAAATTTCAACGATGTTCCCAATACGCCCGTTATCCACATCCAGAACAATGCCCCCGGACCGCCATAATGAATAGCTGTGGCAACACCTGCTATATTTCCGATACCGATTGTTGCCGATAGGGCTGTTGATAATGCTTGAAAGTGAGATATATCACCCTCGTGACTTGGATCATCATATTTGCCGCGTGTTATGTCTATGGCATGCTTAAGGCGACGAAGCTGAATCCACCCCAGCCGAAATGATATAAAAAGGCCGGTTCCTAAAAGCAAGACAATCATGGCTGGGAAAATTTCCGGCCAACTCCACACGTATGATGCTATAGTATTAATTATTTCTTTTATTAATTCCACAATACCTCGTTTGCTGTTTATAAATTATATTGCCTTGAGGGATAATTCCGAAAACAGTAATTAGCCAATATGAAAAATTATTTAATAAGTACATTATTATTTTATAGATAACAGATTGCTATTTGACCACGCAAGCTAAAATTTACTCTATTGAATTTGGATTAATAAAAAAAGAGGAGACCGCCGATGGCGGGCTCCTCAGCCAGATAATTTTAATCCACTGGCTTTATGATCTAAACGACTCATTTATTACTACAACAAATCCCATGCCAGCGACATAGTCGCTTTATCTTCGATGATTGTACATTTATTGCTGGAAATGATGGTACTAACCCAACAATATTGGATTCTTACTATATAAAAAACTTGCTCATAAACTGATAAATTCATAATATTTACCGATATATAATAAAAATCATAGAAAGGAATCTTAATTATGTCTTTTTTCCAATATATCCACGGAAGGCAAATTCTCGATAGCCGGGGAACGCCTACAATTGAAGTTGATGTTTGTCTTGATGACGGAACAATCGGCAGAGCCGCAGTTCCCTCGGGTGCCTCAACCGGTGTCCACGAAGCAGTAGAACTCCGCGATGGAGATAAAAACCTCTATTTTGGCAAAGGAGTAACTAAAGCAGTTGCCAATATAAACGAAATTATCGCACCGGCGGTTGCCCGTGAAGATTTAGACCCTTATGATCAAGTCTCATTGGATAATTTTCTTATTGAACTTGATGGAACTGAAAATAAGGAAAAATTAGGTGCTAATGCAATTCTGGGGGTATCTTTGGCTACTGCCAAAGCCGCCGCAGAATCGATTGGGCGGCACTTTTTTGAATATATCGGCGGTTCTAATTGCAAAATTCTACCAGTGCCGATGATGAATATCTTAAACGGCGGTAAACATGCCGACAATAATGTTGACCTTCAGGAATTTATGATTATGCCAGTAGGAGCACGTCATATCCGTCATGCTTTGCAGATGGGCGTTGAAATTTTTGGACATCTCAAAAAGGTACTCGCCGCCAAAGGACACAATACCACAGTCGGTGACGAAGGCGGTTTTGCTCCAAATTTGAAATCTAACGAAGAAGCTCTCGAAGTTATTATGGAAGCTATCTCAAATTCCGGTTATAAAGCCGGTGATGATGTCATGATAGCCCTTGATCCGGCATCGACTGAGTTTTACGATGCTGACAATAAAACGTATAATCTTGAAGCAGAAGGAAAAAAATTATCTTCCGAAGAGATGATTGATTTCTACGCTAATCTTTGTGAAAAATATCCAATTATATCAATCGAGGACGGGCTTGCCGAAGATGATTGGGATGGCTGGCAGAAATTCACCGAGAAAATGGGTAGCTTGATTCAAATTGTTGGCGATGACCTTTTTGTAACCAATTCCAAACGTCTCAAACAAGGGATTATTCAAAAATCAGCAAATTCAATTCTGATTAAGTTAAACCAAATCGGAACTCTGACTGAAACACTTGACACAATAGAAATGGCTAAACGTGCCGGATTTACCAATGTTGTTTCTCATCGTTCGGGTGAAACCGAAGATGCTACTATTGCCGACGTTGTGGTGGCAACCGGTGCCGGACAAATCAAGACAGGGTCGTTGTGCCGTACTGATAGAATAGCCAAATACAACCAGCTTATCCGTATTGAAGAAATAATCGGACCAAAAGCTATCTACCCCGGTATGGATGCGTTTTACAATTTAAAAAAGTAGCATCTCTACTTTGAACGATAAAATTCTTTCGTATATACAAGGTCAGGTTTCTCTTGTTCTTGAAACCTGGCTTTTATATTTTTATTAATACTTGGTAGGTGTTCCCACTGCAAGCAGTGGGCTACAATAATTACGGCAGGTTTCTCTTATTCTTGAAACCTGGCTTTTATGTTTTTATTAATACTTGGTAGGTGTTCCCAC
>JAYEHE010000024.1:0-5999 GCA_034659415.1 Candidatus Zixiibacteriota bacterium
AATAAAAATAGATTATTTCTCATACTTAAATTAAGCAGGCTATTAGCTGTTTGTCAATGATAAGAATATTTTGTTGATTGAATTATTTTATATAATTATGATTTAGTTACAATTGGAAGTTTATAAAGAAAAACTTTAATAATATATGAGCATATTATGTCTGATAAAAAAAAGGGTAACCACCCAACCCAACCTTCACTGGTAGGTAAAAAAACATACTTAAGACCGGCAACTTCAGATGATGTTTTAAATTTTCATCGATGGACTATTCTCTCAGAACCACAATCAATGTCATCCGGAATGCGGTTTTTTAAAACTGCTTTGGAAGTGGCAGAGGATTATAAAAAAAGAGAAATATCCAACAAAAACCAATCATTTGCAATTGTATCCAAAGAAGAAAAAGCTCTGGTCGGTAAAATTAGTTATTTTAATTTTAATCCGTTAAATCGTTCAGCAGAATTGGGATTATTAATTGACCCGGACAAGCAAAAAAACGGGTATGCAACTGATGCTCTAAAAATTCTGATTAAATTTCTTTTCCATTCTTTTGGATTAAACAAAGTTTACGCTCAAACTTCGGCAGAAAACAAAGGCGCTGTCAAACTTCTGGAATCACTTAATTTTAATCAAGATGGAATCTTGAGAGATCACTATTTTATAGATGGTGAATTCCAAAATGGGCTGATTTATTCTTTTATGCTTTTCGAACTTAATTGGTAGCCGACATTATCGGTTTGATTTTTTTGTAAAATAAGAAGCATTGACAATACTAATCCATAATAAAATTATCCCACATAATCATCATGTGCCTGCGTTATTTTAATTTTAACAATTTCCTTTTTCCCTTTTTGGGCATTTGGCATTTTAACTTTGACATAATTATCAGATATACCAAAATACATTTCTTTGATTTTACTGCCAAACTCACTGATAACTTCAAGCTCTTTGCCAATCTGTTTTTTATAATACTCTTTTTTTATCGCATGAGAAACTCTGTTTAATCTGGCATTACGTTCTTTGATAATCTCAGGATTAATTTTATCTGTCCTTTGCGAGGCAACCGTTCCCGGGCGGTCAGAATAGCTAAATACATGCAAATAATCCAATATGCCTGATTCCGCTAACCTATAAGTTTCCATATAATCCTCTTCGGTTTCACCCGGGAAACCTACTATTACATCGCCACCGACATTTGTCTCAGGAATCGCTTTTTTGACATCACTAACTCTTTTTAAATATATTTCTCTATTATACGGACGTCTCATTTCTCTTAGTATTCGCGATGATCCTGATTGAAGAGGAAGATGAAAATGGCGGCAAATACGACCATTGGAATCAACATATACCTGCAAAAGTTCATCCCGTACTGTTTGAGGTTCTATTGAAGAAATTCTAAGCCTGCTAAGATCTGTTTCCTGTAAAATCAACCGACATAATGCAGCCAAATTTTTGATTTGTGGGTCAACTTTTCTGTTCTTGTAATGACCAAGATGCACACCGGTTAAAACAACTTCTTTGTATCCATTCTCAACTATCGCATTAATTTCATCAATTACCTCTTTGGGGTCTCTGTTAACCAACGGACCGCGAACTTCAGTAATCTTACAAAACGAACACTTTTGATTACAACCATCGGAAATTTTAATCCAAACTCGGTTATGTTCATGATACGAAGATAAAATAGGCGAATAACATTTGTCCGGTTTATTGCTAAAAAGTTCGGGTATTTTTGACACAAGAATCTTGGCAATATTATTTTTATCCCGATTATGGATAATAACATCGACCCCTTCCATACCAGCAATAAGTTCCGGCTCGCTATCAACATAACACCCGGCAACAACAATTTTACCACTCGGATTTTGACGAGCAACTTTTCTAATCCAATTACGAACAGTAGAATCAGCCCGATGAGTAACAGTACAGGAATTGATTATATAAAGATCAGCATTTTCCTTTTTGTTCTCGGAACGTTCAAAACCGTAAGGTAAAAGATCTGCTACCATCTTTTCAGTTTCGTACTGATTTAAGCGACAGCCGATTGTATGAACATTTAATTTTTTCTTTATTTCGTTATTCATCTTACAATATTTAAAGTAAATAAAATAATATCAGTTAATATATTTTGCCTTAATTCTTAAATAATTAAGGCGGGTTAAAAATTTAACCCGCCCAATATATTACAAAATAATTGCTAACAATTATTCTTTGGTATCCTCAGAAGATTCAGATTCAGACTCCGATGTTGTCTCAGCTTCTTTGGTTTCTTCAACTTTAGTTTCATCAACCGGTTCAGCCTTTGTAACCTCTTTTTTAAGCTCTTCCGGCATAGCATCAGCAATCGCATCAGATGATGCAATTTGGTGTTTGCTCAGATATTCATCAAGTTCTTTTTGTTCGCGACTTTTATAATAAGCCTCCACAGAAAGAATAATCTTATGCTGGTTTTTATCGAACTCAACAACCTGTAAAGAAATCTGCTCACCCTGTTTGAAAACAGTCGTAGGATCGGTTAAATCTTTAACACCTAATTGGGTGGTAGGAACAAAACCTTCAACGTTATCATCGAGTTCAACAATAACACCACGGTCCATAACTTTGGAGATGTTACCCAAACATTCAGTACCAATTGAATATTTAGAGGCAATCTCAGTCCATGGATCTTCGGTTAATTGCTTAATGCCAAGTGAAATACGGCGATTCTCATGGTCAATCTTAAGAATCTTTACTTCTACCTTGTCACCTTTTTTTACAATTTCCGAAGGATGTTGAACACGTTTTGTCCAGGACATATCAGAAATATGAACCAAACCATCGATACCTTCTTCCAATTCAACAAAAGCACCAAAAGCAGTAAGATTTCTGACTTTGCCACTGATGATTTTTCCTATTGGATATCTTTCATCGATAGTTGCCCACGGGTCAGGTTCCATCTGTTTAATTCCAAGAGAAATCTTCTCATGCTCTTTATCAACAGAAAGAACAATAGCTTCAATTTCATCCTCGACATTCATAATTTTCGATGGATGTTTGATATGTTGGGTCCAGGACATCTCTGAAATATGAATAAGTCCTTCGATTCCTTTTTCCAATTCAACAAATGCACCATAATCGGTTATCGAAACCACTCTGCCTTTAACTTTTTTACCAAGCGGATATTTGGCTTCAATGTTTTCCCATGGATAAGGTGTCATTTGTTTCAAACCGAGGGAAATACGGGAAGTATTTTCATCGAAATCAAGAATCTTGACATCAATCTTATCACTCAATGATACAATTTCCGATGGATGACGAATCCGGCCCCACGACATATCGGTAATATGCAGAAGACCATCAACACCGCCTAAATCAATAAATACACCAAAGTCAGTAATATTTTTGACCACTCCTGGTCTTACCTGACTTACAGCAATTTCACTAAGAAGATTAGAACGCATAGATTCACGAACTTCTTCCAAAACCATCCTTCTGGAAACAACAATATTACGTCTTGATTTGTTGAGTTTAATAATTTTGAGTTCCATCGTTGAACCAATTAATGCATCAAAATCAGGAACTTGACGTAATGCGACTTGCGAGCCGGGAAGAAAAGCATCAACACCATTGATATCAACAACCAGACCGCCTTTAATACGACGGACAATACGACCTTCCGTTTTTGACCCAGCATCATGGATATCGCGAATTTCATCCCAAACTCGCATGAAGTCTGCTTTCTGTTTGGAAAGAACAAGTTGTCCATTGGAATCTTCAATCTGCTCCAAAAAGACATCAATAGCATCTCCGACCTTAATAGTAACCGCGCCGGGGAACTCGGTCATAGGTATGATACCTTCTGATTTAAAACCAACATCAACAATAACATCATCGCGGGATACACCCATTACCGTACCGGAAACTATTTCACCCTCTTTGATATCTTTGATGGTAGCATCATACATATCAATCATCGCCTGATATTCTTCAGGCTCATAAACAACACCGGAGACATCAGTAATCTGTACTGCTGCAACTTCCGGTAATTCCTCAGTTTTAGGAATTGTGGAACGGACTTTTGCTTTTTCAATCATCCGCCTATGCCGCGAAGTAAGATGTCGTTCCGACCTCTTATCCACTGCTGGCTTTACTACAGCTTCTGATTTTACCGCAACATCAGTTTTGACAATTTTAGTTTTTACTTTTTTTGTCTTTTTTGCTGTAAATGATTTTCGTTTGGAAACTTTGGCGGTAGTTTGAGAATTGTTTTTGGCTTCTGCCATTTTCTAAAAGAGAACCTCCTTAAAAAAACATCCGGTAGTTTTGATTTTCCCGATGGGATTCTACCGAATGCTCCGAAGCATATTGCTTCAAGAGCGACACACTATATAATAAAAAAATGAGAAAATTCAATACATTTTTTAATTAAATGCATATTTTTTTAATCGGATTGAATTTAAAATACTTAATTTTTTAAATTATCTGATTTAAGCTTGGCAATTTCATCCATTATCTTTTGAGAAATTTTCAAATAACTCTCTTTATCTGCTGAAAACTGGCTAATCCAGTCAACAGATAATGGGACACCACAAGCGACAAACAATCTCTTCTTTCCTATAAAACTGTGCCACAAAGAGTTACTGGCGTAGATATAAGCCGGCACAACCATGCATTTAGCTTCGACGGCAATTTTTCCTATTCCAGGACGGGGAGGTAAAAAATTATCAGTTTTTGAACGAGTTCCTTCGGGAAAAATAAGAATTCCCTGACCAGATTTAACAAGTTCAACACTAATTTCTATTGCTTTGCGGTCAAAACCACCTCGTTTAACTGGACGAGAATTAACACTTGTAATTACCCAACGTAAAAATTTGTTCTTAAATAATGTATCTTTAGCCATATAGTTCATTTCCCGTTTGACACAGGAACCGAGAAATGGAGGATCGTAATAAGAAATATGATTACTGGCAAAAATAAAACCACCTGTTTTGGGGATATTTTCTTTTCCAATTATTTTCCCATGAAAAACAATTGAGAAAACGAATCTTGAAATTAACCAGCCAACCCAATAAAGAATATTCATTTATCTAATTATTGATTTCATTAATGAAATAATATGATCTACCTGACCTTCAATCGAGAGATTAGTAGTATCTACCAATATTGCATTTTTTGATTTTTGTAAAGGTGAGTGTTCACGGTTGGAATCATATCTATCTCGTCTGAGAATATCCTGCTTTTGATCCTCAAGAGTAGTAGATATTCCCTTTTTACTAAGCTCCAAAAGTCTTCTTTGTGCCCGTTCTTCAACTGTAGCATCAAGATATATTTTCAAATCAGCTTTGGGAAATACAACTGTAGTCGTGTCTCTACCTTCGGCAACGACAGAACCATTCTTTCCAATCTCTTTCTGTTTCAAAACCATCGCTTCCCGAACACCTTTATGAGCGGAAACTTCGGAAACGTTCTTGGTAACTTCCATTGTTCGGATTTCCTCTGTGACTTCTTCTCCATTGATAAAAACCCGATTGATTTCATTTTCTGTAATAAATTCAAAATTGAGTTTTTTGGCTAAAACTTCAAGTTTAGTTTCATCCGAAATATCAATATTATTCTCTATAGAAAAATAAGTCAAAGCACGGTACATCGCTCCCGTATCAAGATAGACATATCCTAATCGGGCGGCTAACATCCGCGAGGTAGTCGATTTACCTGATCCAGCAGGACCATCAATAGCAATAATTTTCCCTTTGAGCCTTGATAGATTTATTTGAAAATTTTCCATAACTTGAATTAATACTCTAATCACTCAAAATGCAACGAAATAATCAAAGGGATAAATTGCATAATATACTTTGCCGGGTACCCCAACGCTTGACTTGGAATGAGCCTTAGTAGCCTTAATCTTCGTAGGACAGAACCCTTTAGCGGTTCTGCCAATAAAATATTTCGTGGGCAGCAGACGTCCCGATCTGCCCCATCTGAATTATAGCCTTCGTAGGGCAGCCATCGTAGGGCAGAAC
>JAYEHE010000025.1:0-5997 GCA_034659415.1 Candidatus Zixiibacteriota bacterium
GAAAAATATCATATATTTCACAACATGCTAAAGCAGTAATTTCCGGTTTTGGAATTGATGTTTATGAATTGGCAGTGAGGGGAGGAGTGAGAGATGAGAGATGAGAGATGAGGAGTGAGAGATGAGAAAGGGAATACTTTTACCTTAAAGCTGTTAAAGATAACAAAAGTTTGTTGATTTTTTTTATTAGCAAGTTAAGACCGTTGCAAAATCAATTATTTTTTAATGTCTAAAAATTTATCCGTTTTTTTTGTTTTTTTCTTGATTCTATCCAATTTTTTCGTTTTCTGACCTTATTTATCCACATTTACCATGCAACGGTCTTTAGATATGTGGATAAACGGAATAGAAAACTATACATAATGTAAAGAAAAAAGATAGAAATACTTTGCTATCTAAATAAAACTTTATTACTTTTGCGTGAGTATTAAAAGATATACTTGAAATTATGTATAGAAAAACTTGATTTAAAGTTTGTTGAATATTTATTAGGACATGAAAATATTAAAACTACAGAAATTTCTCATATTACTAGCAAAGGGCTTGGCCTGTCTGCGTGTTACGCACAGGCAGACGGTATTGATAACACAATGGATAATATGGACTTATAGGTTTTGGAGTATATCTGTGCATAATGGAAATAAACGGAACTTCCGTTTATACAGATGTTGTAGCCAATTCGGAAAAACATTAACATCTAACATTGTAACAATTAAAATTTGGCATTTAATCTGATATTAGAAAAGGAATGATATATCTTTGTAATTATGAATTTGACTAAAAAACATGCAGAATATATTCGTTGGGTAAATGAGCTAAAAACCTTAATTCAGAAAACTCAAATTAAAGCATCTATTTCAGTAAACAGAGAGCTTTTAGGTTTATATTGGACAATTGGCAAATCAATTTCTGATAAAGTAAATAAGGCAAATTGGGGAAGTTCTGTTGTCGAAGAATTATCGAAAGATTTGAAAGTAGAGTTTCCAAATCAAAAAGGATTTTCAAGAAGCAATTTATTTTCTATGAAAAAATGGTTTGAGTTTTATTCAAAATCAGAAATTGACATTGAAAAAATCCAACAACTTGTTGGACAAATTCCTTGGGGACAAAATGTAGTTATAATTTCTAAGTCAAAAAGCATAGACGAAGCTGTTTTTTATTCTAACAAAACGATTGAGAATAATTGGTCTCGTTCGGTATTAATTCACCAAATAGAATTAGAATTTTACGAGAGACACGGAAAAGCAATCACAAATTTCACAAAAACATTGCCAACACCACATTCTGAATTAGCAACAGAAACTCTGAAAGACCCTTACAAGTTTGACTTTCTTACACTACAAGAAAAAGCAGTTGAAAAAGACATAGAAAATCAACTTGTAAAGCATATAACCTCTTTCTTGCTTGAATTGGGAACTGGTTTTTCATTTGTAGGACAGCAAGTTCCTGTGAAAATTGATAATCAAGATTTCTATATAGACTTGCTTTTCTATCATATTAAATTGAAGTGTTATGTAGTGGTTGAATTAAAAGCAATAGAATTTAAAGCTGAATTTGCTGGAAAAATGAATTTGTATTTATCAGCAATTGACGATAGTTTGAAAACAGATACAGAAAACCCAACAATTGGATTGCTACTGTGCAAATCTAAATCAGAAATTATTGCAGAGTATTCATTAAGGGGAATGACACAACCAATTGGAATTGCAGAATATGAAATTAATAAAGCTCTTCCGAAAGAAATAGAAGCAGAATTACCAACGATTGAAGAAATAGAACTGGCTACAACAAAAGCTATACGTAATGCGGACGATAGTGATAAATAGAAAGATTATGCAAGTAAAGAAATTTAGCAGTAAAATGAAAGTGAAAGGCTTCGGAAACCCGCACTACGCATAGCCCAGTCGTCAGACTGTCTAAAAAAATCAACAAATTGTAGATAAAAATAATTTGCCACCAAAGGAATAATTTCTATTTTTATACTCTGAAATTTATACAAGGAAAAGACAGAAGACAGTCATATATTTTTAGAAAAACCAACTGAATTTAAAAATAAGGTTTTATCTTTGTCATTTATTTTCACAAGTTATCATAAATAACCTTGTGAAACTTGACAAGTAGGGAAAATTATAAAACCAAGTATTATGACAAAAAACAAATCAAGACCCTTAGTACTCCTCGTAGCAGGATTGTTATGGGCGGGCTTAGCACAGTCCCAAGAATCTGCCAATGCCTCAGGCGGTGATGCCACTGGCAACGGAGGCACTGTTGCCTACAGTATTGGACAAATAGTTTACACTTCCAATACAGCAAGCACAGGAACTGTTGATCAGGGCGTTCAACACGCTTACGAAATTTACACAGTTGGAATTAAGGAAACAGCGTTAAACATTTCACTCTCTGCTTTCCCTAACCCAACAACGGAAAATTTAACTTTGCAAATAAGCGATTACAACAACGAACATTTATCGTATCAGCTTTTTGATATGCAAGGAAAACAGTTAAGCAACGGACAAATAGTAGCACAGCAAACACAAATAAACATGAATAGTTTGCCAAAAGCTACCTACTTTATAAATGTTGTAAATCAGGAAAACAAAAAAGTTCAGTCATTTAAAATTATTAAAAATTAGTTGATGTGTTGATTTGATGATTATGGAAAAAAGAAATGAGATTTTGGAATTAAGTTTTGAGTTTGCTTTACAAATCATTTCGTATTGTGAAATGCTTGAAGAAAAAAGAAAGTATGTAATTGCTCGTCAGTTGCTGAAATCAGGAACTTCTATAGGTGCAAATGTTAGAGAGGCTCAAAATACAGAAAGCAATCAGGATTTTATTCATAAACTTAAAATAGTAGCTAAAGAAGCAGATGAAGCGGAATATTGGTTGCTTTTATGTGAGAAATCATCAAGCTATCCTACAGCAAATAATTTAAACACATCAATTATCAGCATCAAAAAATTGTTGAATTCAATAATTACAACAATGAAAAACCGAAAGTAATTTATTGATTAGCAAAGATGATAATTTGCTAATTAAATAAAATAAGAAAATGAATGTTAACAACCTTAAAAGTAATCAATTATGAACAAAAAAATGAACAAATTAAGAGCAGTGTTAATTATCACATTAGCTAATCTGCTCATCAGCTCATCAATCTTCGGACAAAGTCCCGAAAAAATGAGCTATCAGGCAGTCATTAGAGATGCAAGTGATAATCTTGTAACAAGCCAACCGGTTGGCATGCAAATAAGCATTTTGCAAACATCTGCAAGTGGAACAGCAGTTTATGTTGAGCGACATTTCCCTACTACCAATGCCAACGGATTAGTAAGTATCGAAATTGGTACAGGAACGGTAGTAAGTGGAGATTTTACCACTATTAATTGGTCAAACGGACCTTATTTTATTAAAACAGAAACCGATCCAACAGGCGGAACTTCCTACACAATTACCGGCACAAGCCAACTGTTAAGCGTACCTTATGCTTTGCATGCAAAAACTGCTGAAAACTTAACTGGTAATTTAAATGAGAAAGACCCTGTGTTTAATAATTGGGATAAGTCAACTGGCATCAGCATTACTGAAAGTCAGATAACTGATTTGCAAAACTATCTAACCAGCGAAGTTGATAGCTCAGTTACAAACGAAATTCAGGTTCTAAGCATTAGCAACGATACTGTTTATTTGAGCAATGGTGGTTTTGTTAAACTTCCTGCGGAAACTGACCCTCAATTTGGCGCATGGAATAAAAGCACAGGCATCAGCATTACTGAAAGTCAGATAACTGATTTGCAAAACTACCTAACCATCGAAGTTGATAGCTCAGTTACAAACGAAATTCAGGTTCTAAGCATTAGCAACGATACTGTATATTTGAGCAATGGTGGTTTTGTTAAACTTCCTGCGGAAACTGACCCTCAATTTGGCGCATGGAATAAAAGCACAGGCATCAGCATTACTGAAAGTCAGATAACTGATTTGCAAAACTACCTAACCAGCGAAGTTGATAGCTCAGTTACAAACGAAATTCAGGTTCTAAGCATTAGTAACGATACTGTATATTTGAGCAATGGTGGTTTTGTTAAACTTCCTGCGGAAACTGACCCTCAATTTGGTGCATGGAATAAAAGCACAGGCATCAGCATTACTGAAAGTCAGATAACTGATTTGCAAAACTACCTAACCAGCGAAGTTGATAGCTCAGTTACAAACGAAATTCAGGTTTTAAGCATTAGCAACGATACTGTATATTTGAGCAATGGCGGTTTTGTTAAACTTCCTGCGGAAACTGACCCTCAATTTGGTGCATGGAACAAAAGCACAGGCATCAGCATTACTGAAAGTCAAATAACTGATTTGCAAAACTACCTAACCAGCGAAGTTGATAGCTCAGTTACAAACGAAATTCAGGTTCTAAGCATTAGCAACGATACTGTTTATTTGAGCAATGGTGGTTTTGTTAAACTTCCTGCGGAAACTGACCCTCAATTTGGTGCATGGAATAAAAGCACAGGAATCAGCATTACTGAAAGTCAGATAACTGATTTGCAAAACTACCTAACCAGCGAAGTTGATAGCTCAATTACAAACGAAATTCAGGTTTTAAGCATTAGCAACGATACTGTATATTTGAGCAATGGTGGGTTTGTAAAACTTCCTGCCCCAGCAGATGGCTCCGAAACCAAAGTAACCGCAGGTACTAATGTAACCGTATCAGGAATAGGAACAATAGCAAGCCCTTATATAGTAAATGTACCAGGTGCAGCACCACTCGCCATTGGCGACAGCTTTGGAAACGGCATAATTTGTTGGTTAGATTCCACAGGGCAAAGCGGCTTAATAGCAGCCGCAGCCGACCAAAGCACAGGAATAAAATGGTACAACGGAAGTTACACAATAACAAATGCAATTAGAGATGGTATTGGTGCAGGAATGTATAATACAGAGCGTATAATAGCAAATCAAAGTAGTGGAAGTTATGCAGCCCAACTATGTGCTAACTACCAAGGTGGTGGATATGGAGACTGGTACTTACCTTCAAAATACGAGCTTAATCTATTGTACCAACAAAAAACTGCGGTTGGCGGTTTTTCTAACGACTACTATTGGAGCAGTTCAGAGGGCAATGGGAACTATGCATGGAGGCAGCACTTCCTCTATGGCTATCAGTACTACAAGTATAAGGACTACATGTACAGGGTTCGTTGTATCAGGTCTTTTTAACAATTTAACTGCGTAGCAGTCGAAAAATTTTTCACCTTTTCAAAAGTTCCAAACTTTTGAAAAGGTTCCAAACTTTTAAAAAGGTTTAAAAAAAGAAAATAAACTAAAATGGGCAACAGCAATACTTTACTTCCTTTAGAACCTGATAAATATTATCATATATTTAACCATGCCAATGGAAGAGAAAATCTGTTTGTAAAAGATGAAAATTATTATTTCTTTTTAAAACGATATACTCATTTTATTAATCCGATTGCAGATACCTTTGCTTACTGTTTAATGCCCAATCATTTTCATTTTGCCGTACGAATAAATAGTTTGGAGGAATTAAAACTTTTCAAAAGTTCCAAACTTTTGAAAAGTTCTACTATCGAAAAATTTCTATCTAAACAATTTTCAAATCTATTTAGTAGCTATACTCAAGCTTTCAACAAACAACAGAACCGAAAAGGCAGTTTATTTATTCCTCGTTTCAGACGAAAGCATATTGATAGTAATGAATATTTTAGAGAACTCATCCATTATATCCATTACAATCCGGTTCATCACGGATTTGTAAAAGATTTGCGAGATTGGAAACATTCTTCTTTTGAAGCTTACTTTTCCGAAAAGGCAACAAGCCTTAAGCGAACAGAGGTAATTGAATGGTTTACTGATAAAGAAAAATTTTGGGCTTTTCATCAAAAAGAAATTGATGAGAAAATGGTATTGGAGTTGGAATAATACTAACTAACTTTTCAAAAGTTTCAAACTTTTGAAAAGTTGATATTA
>JAYEHE010000026.1:0-5978 GCA_034659415.1 Candidatus Zixiibacteriota bacterium
CTGACCAATAGTATATACCCGAAACAACCAACTGTCGGTTACGAGAAACCAGATTCCACTCATGCTGTAATTTATTCGGATCAGCCTCATCAAAATCATGCGTCATCTGGCGCACTAAATCACCATCTAAAGAAAATATCCGTATCACGCATTTTGCCGGAAGATTATTAAAATGTATTGCCCGTACTTTATCATTCGGTAAAATATCATGGTTGCGACCCTCATAACTCTTATCCCGATAACCGGCATCAATAATATATGGGTTGGGATAAATATATACTTTACGATTGTCATCGATCAGCGACGTACCCGGTGAGAGGGGATAAGTAAACTGAATGTCTAATGTTTTGGAAGTTTCAAGCGGACTCAATCCGGTTTTCTGAGAACCCTGATCAAAAGCGGTCACATTAAAATAATACGGAACCGTAGGGAGTAGATTATTGACCATAAACTGATATTCATAATATTTGAAATAACCATCTTCGGTATAATGTTCATCAGTGAGAGAATCAGGGTGGATGCTGTTCGGATTGACTGCATTTGGATAAACTTTGGTGATAGGCGTAGTAACGCCAAACTCCGATGTATTATGATGATGAGGGAGAAAGATAAAAATTGAGTCAGGGAAATCGGGATGGATATACGGATTATGGCGAATATAATCCAGCGGATTAAAAAGTGAGTCATCACAGCCGTTGCCGTATAAACAGCGAAGCTGTTCCAATGTAAGGGGGTTGCCTTTTAGCTGGTAGTTTGGTTCCGGGAGCAGGTTGTCATTCCAAACATACTTATCAAAATTATAACGGTCATACGAGGCGATAACGGATAGCGAAGTTTCTCTGTCATCCCGTCCAATCCATATATGGTAGCCCTCGAAATCAATTATACCGGTCATAAAATCTTTTTCAGTTTCAGAACGTTCACCATTGAAACAGACTTTGATACTGTTATTTTGCGGTTCCAGCCAGAAGACAGGTGGTGGGGGCGGTCCGGCGGCGCGCCAGTCCGGAACACCATCCCCTTCGTAGAATTGGGTGTCGGCTTTAGTTGTGACCCATCCGGACTCGGTTTTAACAGAATCAATTGCACAGACCCGATACTTGCCGTAGAATCCATTGCCATCGGTATCAATACCGGGGTTGTCATAAATCCACGATGCCCACATTGCATTTTTAGCCAGATCAGAAAAATCCACATTAGCCATATATTTATCAGGATTATGTGGCAGGTTGTTGATATTGTTCGGGTCAGTATGAAAATTCTCCCCACAGACCAAAGCAAAGGATAAGTTAGTAGATGAACCCGGTGTCAAAGTTAACGGACCTATTGATTGAAGAGTGGAGATTAAAGAAACATATGCTGAAGAAATAATATTAGTCGCTGCACGATTATGATCATAAACCCACACTTGATCGTATGTTTCTATTTGTGAGGTATATGCCTGGTCATAATCTATCTCACCATTACGTAAAAGGAAATACATATCCCTGTCACCAAGCGGGTATCCATTATAACCGGATCGAAAATTTCGATAGTTTTTTTTCGTTTGCGGACCAAAGTAATAGTTTTCATAAGAGGTTTCATCAAAAACAGATCTTACCCACCAGTTATATGAAAATTTTAAATTGTCATCTGAATTATTAAGTAGTTTTAACCCAATAACACTTCTATTTGATTTGTATGGAAAATTACCAATCCTTTTTACATAATCAATATATTCTCCTTCAACAGCTATTCCATCACGATGAGTTAACCATGCCATATTCAATGTATCTTTATATTTACAACCATAATTCGAAGGATAATTTTCTAAGAAACCGCTTAAAGTTGCATATGCATAAGCATGTTCAAAATATCCAAAAAATGATTTCATATACATGCCCAGATAAACATCATCAATTCTCTTATTGCCGATATTTTCTATCAATAAATCAAATAGAATAAAATCTTGAGCATATTCATAAGACCAGGCATATGAGTTATGGGTAACTTTTATATATAGTGGTTCGTGTGGGCGTAAATCAATATCATCAAAAGTATGATAACGAAATAAAGTATCAACATATGAAAATGATATATCCTGCTCTGAAATTAAGTCTTTATATTGATTACTGTTTTCATCGAAGATAGACTTCTTACGAAGAGTTCCATCCGAGGAAGGATCGGTAAAAAATTCATCTGATCTACCCCACGGATGACCGTCGGTAACAATAGAAACCAGAGTATCAGAATTTTTTATCCCCCCAACCCACAGACCAACATACTGTAAGTTATCCAAAAATGACCCTTTAGGGAACTCACAACTGGGAACGATTACTTTTCCCGTAAAACAATCAGTATAAAGCATAAGTCTATCATGATAAGAAAAACCTATCTTCCCCTGATTTTGGACAGCTAAAATAATATTACTAATATCATGTTGGGTAACGCAAAAATTAGATACAGCTTGAGCTTTGTTGGTATTAATATTTTTTTTATCTCGTGCATCAACCTGGAGATTGTACACACAAATAATAGAAAATAATAAAAAAAGAATATGCCTAAAAATTCTCATATTTTTTGCGCTTTATTACTCATTCATGCAAATATTATAAACAAAGCATAGATAAAAGAGAGTTTACTGTCAAGATTTTTAATGAGAATTATCCATTACGGTAACGCAGATATTTTGATAAAAAAATTATTGAAGAATTCACAACGTTAAAATTAGAATAAAAAAATCAAGCGTCTTGAGAATTGCGTTTAGTAAAATACTTAATTGTCTGTTCACAGGTGTAACCGTTTTTTTGGAAAGTAGAAATTGACGGATAGTTGATATCTTCTATCAACGCACAAATTACAACCGCCCCCTGCTTGTATAAGAATTTTTCACAGGCATCAATAATTTGCCCGGCTAAATTTTGACCGCGCCAGTCCGGATCAACCGCTACCCGATTTATCCATCCCCGCCGACCGTCAAAGTTGGCAATTCCCATCGCAATCATTTTATCAGAGCCATCATCTATACCCAAAAAAACTGTTTGAGGTAGTAACATTTCTTTAGTAAGCATCTCTTTGCTGTCGCGTCCCTGAGGTTTATACGGCAAGCCGGCTTCCGCCCAGAGATTGATTATTTTTTCATAATCCAAAGCGGTCAGTGTTCTTATTTCTGACATCCTGTTTTTCCTTTAAAATTGATTCCAGAGATGAAATTGTAAAATCAGAGCCGAAAGGTTTATCGTTCCAATGGTCACATCCGGTGTAATTTAACAGCACTCCTCGAGCAGGAATAGAAACCTCTTGAGCGGTACGCATCCCCATAGCCAGCATCATAATGCAAGCTATGCCAATAACTCCCATGTCTCCGGATTTATCTGAAAAATATTTTATTTGTTCTGTTAATTTTCTTTTAGAGAAGATTGCTTTTGCTTTGTATTTTACGGCAAGCTCTATAATCTTATGAGCTGGACAGGTAACCTTGCATTGTTTGCAAACATCGCCGAACTTTGTTTCTACTTTTTCACACTCCGGATTATGAACCGACAAACAATCCGGCATAATGATCAAGGTATCTTTGGCTTTGTTGAAATCATCCCGATTGAGTTCATCGAAGATTTTAAAAGAGATAGCTTCAAGCAGATATAATTTTTTTGATGATAATCTTAAATTATGGTCGCCACGTTCACCAGACTCGTTAAGGACAGCACACACAAAAGAATCAATATTATGAAATTCTTTCTCAAATTTATTGAAGCCTTTTTGAAAAATATCATCGACAAACTCTGATAATTTGCCATTGAAATCGTCATTCAATTTATATGTTGGAAAGTTAGCAACCATAAATTTAATTAAACGAAGCAGATTATATCTGTCTATTAAAATGTTCGGTTGAATCAATCTGTACCGGTTTTTTCTCTGTTTCCGTGGCTTTGATAGTTGTGTATTGATTTCCATGCCATATAAAATTAATAATTAATACAAATAGAGCTAATGAAAGTATATATTTGTTTCTGTTATTTGGCATATTATTACTTGCCTGATGATTTTATAATTTTTGAAGAGTCTTGAAAGTTTTCTTGATACAATCAATTTTTTACCTATATTCGGTGTATGTTACTGGTTATAGATATAGGCAATACCAATACTGTGGTTGGTCTTTACAAAGAGGATATGTTGAATGATCATATAAGACTATCTTCAAAGGGAGACATAACCTATGATGAAGCTGGTTTTTTTATAACAAACTGGTTACAGCATATGAATATTACCAACGAAGAAATTGATGAGGTTATAATCGCATCGGTTGTTCCGTCTTTGACCAATATCATGGAAACAACATCCCGTAAATTTTTTGGTTGTATGCCAACTGTTGTATCTGCCGGAATGACTCTTCCAATAAAAATAGAAATTGACAATCCTGATGAGATAGGTGCTGACAGAATTTGTAATGCTGTGGCAGGATATAAAAAATACGGTTCACCGTCAATTATTATAGATTTTGGAACAGCAACGACTTTTGATGTGATTGGCAAGGACGGCTCTTATATTGGAGGTATTATTGTCCCCGGACCGGAAACATCGATGGCAGAACTTGCTAAAAAAGCGGCAAGATTGTTTGAAGTAAGAATTGAACCTCCTGAAAAAATTGTTGGGAAATCTACGGTACAGGCTTTACAATCAGGTTTGTTTTATGGTACTGTAGGGCAGGTAGATTATATTATTGAAAAAATAATTGATGAAACCGGATTTGCCAGCCCTATTATTATTGCTACCGGTGGGTTGGCAAAAGGGATTGAAAAATATTCAAAACATATCAAACGGGTTGATGCAACTTTAACTCTCGATGGTTTGCGGTTGATTGCCGGTCAATAAAATATCAATGGTTTAATCTGCAAAATTAAAAGCCCGTTGTGCATACTGGCTTATGTTCCACTGCAAACAATTTGTTAATTGTATCTACATAAGATTCATCAGATATCTTAATCAATGAGAAATCATACATCGCCCTAAAATTAACCGAACCCATTACAAGAGATGATAACTCTGAAACATCAATATCAACCTTAACATCATAAAAGCTGTCATTCTCAAGCAACAAATTGCCTTGATTGAAATGTAAAATTATGCTTCTAAAAAGGTTTTTTTGATTTTTTCTCGTTCATCATTGGATTTAATCATAAAAGCCGGATATGCGTCAGAAAAAAGCTCTATAAACCGTTCTATTTCTTTTTCGCCGATTTTACGAATATTACTCATTTATAAATCCCCTTTGTTTCAAGAATTATTACGTATAATATATTTATTATAAGTCAATTTGGACATCACTAAAATATTAATTCTCCTTGACGAATAATGTTTTTTTAGTATATTCGATGGCTAAAATATTTTTGAGGTAAAAAATGAAAAGAACGTATCAGCCTTCAAGGCGTAAAAGATTGAATGACCATGGCTTCCGGGAACGGATGTCGACTAAAAACGGACGGAAAATTCTCGCCCGGCGTAGAGCTAGGGGCAGAAAGAGATTAGCCCCTACCGTTGCCAATAAGAGAAAATAAACTCCCCCGTATCTACAGCTTAAAAAGCAGGATCGAAATCGATCATCTGTTTGATAAGGGACGTAGAATATTTACGGATTATTTTATATTAATTTGGGAAGAAACCAGTCAATTTAAATTTGGTGTTTTTGTTTCTGGCAAAATTAAAAAAGCTGTTGAAAGAAATAGAATTAAAAGGATTTTCAGGGAAGCAATTAGACAAAACAGAGAGAAACTTGATAAAAATTATAGAATTGGAATTCTTCCCAAAAAAACCGATAAAATTGTCAGGTTTGACGTTATAAATGCAGAAATCAGCCGAATATTCAGTAAGCTCAACTCCGTCGAGTAAAAAAACATCAATTTTTGCTTACCCTTTTATTTTAGTTATCTATATATACCGCATAGTGTTATCTCCGTATATCGGTAATCAGTGTCGGTTTCAGCCAACTTGCTCCCATTATT
>JAYEHE010000027.1:0-5961 GCA_034659415.1 Candidatus Zixiibacteriota bacterium
CTGAAATGCCAAAAGAACCTGTAAACGAACCCCATAAATATCCAATCAATGGTACTTTAGACCTGCACCAATTTTTACCACAAGAGACTAAAGAAGTAGTTTTGGAATTTATTGATGCCTGTCTTGAAAAAAAGATTTACGCTATACGAATTGTACATGGGAAAGGTAAAGGGGTCCAGCGAGAAATAGTTCACTCTTTGCTTAAGAAACACTCTCAGGTCAGTAGATATAAACATGAAGGGGGCAGTGGTGGTAATTGGGGAGCAACAGTCGTATTTTTGACTCCGAATTAATAAATGCAAGCCCGCTAAAAAGCGGGCTTGACGCTAGGTGAGCCCATCAAGTTTGGTGGGCTACAAAGCTGGATTCGCAAGAACCCAGTACTTGCTTTGGGCGGCACTGAACTCTCCAACCAGCCAACGTTAGAAGCGGGCACTTCTATATTTTTATAAATAAAACTCAATGAGTTTATTTTACAACTTTTGTTAGTTTGTGATTGCGGCAACTAAAGACTAAACAAAAAAAAATGTAGCCAAGCTACATCTTAAAATTCTTAGATATAAGTGCGAAATTATTTCGGCATGAATTATTCAATTGATAGTTTATTGCCATAAAAATAAGTGGGGTTAAAACTGTAAAGCAGATAAAAAATAAACAATCGAACATCATCACTCCTTCAAAAGAACTACCTAATGTCAAGTCGTTAGGGGCCGTCACAACCCTAACTCATGCATATAAGGTAATATTTTATTGATGCTGTGTCAAGAGAAAAACCTCTGAATATGAATTGCGAATTGTCTCACAAATAATGTAACCGAAAGGCTTTGAGAATAGGGTATAATTAGAGTCGTTGCCTCACAAATAATGTAACCGAAAGTGTTTAGAAATAGTGTCTAAATAGAGTCGTTGCCTCATATTACATGTAACCCAAATATAGGAGCTGTAATATGGGGAAAAATGAGCGGCGTGCTTATCTTAAAGCCGTCGTAGAACGTTATCAGATGGCGGGCAAAAAGTTATCAAAACACCCACTTTCGATTTTCCGTCTCCAATTCATATAACGCATTGTAATACAATAAGATAGGGAAGATAAAAAAGAGGAAATTCGCTCTATTCCCCCGTCCCTTTCAAAAATTCAGACTATCATCCTATTGTATTTGGATATTTCCAATTATTACCCAATTTAAATCTCCATCAGCATATAAGCAAAATGTTTTAAGTGAAGGCTCGGGATTTAGCTGCCGGAGCCTCCACAAATCTCAAACTGTTGCTCTTACTACCTTTGGTTTTGGCATCACATAACAGAAAACGGGACCTGTATTCTGAGGCTAACGTTTCTCCCCATTGAAAGGGCATATCCTTTATAGGTATCAAGAAAATCGACATAGGCTTCATCTAATAGATTTTCCACATCCAGATATACAGATATCGGTTGAGTTTTGAAATTGAAGATTAGGCCAAAACCGATACTAAATGTTGTATATGCCTTTGTACTGGCGGTACCAAATGGGATTATGTCGAACTGGGAAAAAGGTTCATAGATACCAGCCGATTTCTTCGACATGACATGCTTCATTCGGATTTCCGCAAAGGAACTGCTGAGAATTCCTTTTGCAGGCTTTGAAAATCGCACGCCAGTAATAATTCTATCCGCTGGCATAAGCGGAAGCTCGTTACCTGTGGCGCGGTTTTCACTGGTTGTTGCCGAATATGCCGCTTCAAGTCTCATCCATCGAAAAAGGTTCACTTCACCCGAAAGCTCTATACCTGAAATCGTCCCGTCAGTTTGGTCAGCCACAAGAATTGGCAGTGTTGTTGTGCCAATCGTCGTATCGCGTCCCTGGTTTTCAAGGAAGATATAATTATCGATGCGATTATGATAAAAAGTCGCTTTAGCCACGGCATGTTCTGTCCTTAACCTAAGACTTGCATCGATACCATAACTGCGTTCGGGATCAAGATATGGATTTCCTATTTGAAATGCCTGAACACCTCCGTGAATCCCATAAGCATGTAGTTCGAAAATATCAGGGGCACGAAAACCAATAGTGAAATTCGACGCAACCGTGAAAAACTCTGACAGACGATAGCTGGCACCGGCCGAGCCTGAAAATACGCTGTATTTCTGTGTTAAGACATCGTCGGTTTCGCCGGCTTCCGTGTCAGGGAGCCGCATCGCCGCATTCGCTTCGGCCTCATGCTCACGATAATCATATCGTATTCCGACATTCAGCGTAAGATCGTTATTGGAATACTCCTCAAATGCGAAAAGGCCAAGATCGAATATATCTGCATTGGGGAGTAAACCCGAGGCACGGGTTTCCTGATCTTGAATGTTTAAATCAATACCAACTGTTCCACTTAATCCGCGAATGTCGCTGTGTATTATGTCCAGTCTAGCTGCATATACTGATCGAACGAGGTCAAATTTCCATTCCGGCTTATCCTCGAAACTGACCCCTTCAGCTGCCTGTCTGACATTTCTCTGAAAACTTAGCGTTGGTTTAACGGTTAGTTTGGGACCAGCAAGGAAATTGGCTTTGATTTTGAAATTGTCATTTTCAAGGTTCTGGGCAATTGGACTGCCATCTCCCAGCAGATAGTTCTGTTCGCTGTCATAACGATCATAAATGGTCTGCAAATTTCCGAAAGATCCGGAAAAACCAAGCATAACAAAACCAGAGTTTTGAATGAAATTGGTATAAGGTAACTCACCTGTGAATTTCGGATCGCTTGGCGTGCTTGTCTCCGCGTAGGTTGGCTCATCGGGGGTGCTGAAGTTATCAGCCTCTCTGGTTGTGAAACCGGCTCGGTACCCCAGTACTCCGGTGGCTCCCTCCAATTCCAGGCCGCTTGACCATTCCTGATTATTAGAAAAATACTGTCCTTTTGCCAAGCCTTTCATATACTGATTTTCGGTTCCAACTGACGGCAGGGATTTAGTGATAACATTGGCTGCACCGCCCAGGGCATCAGAGCCATACAATATGCTGGCGGCACCCTGCACTACTTCAACACGTTCCGCCTGAGCCAGATTAAGAACCGGTTGATGCCGGAATGAAAACTGATAATGTTCCATGGGAACGCCATCTTTCATAACTCGAACTCTATTGCCACTTAACCCTCGAATAACAGGTTTTCCCGCTTGTGGTCCAGTACTGATATTCGATATCCCAGGTAGTCTTTCAAGAGTCTTTCCCAAAGCTGCTGTTTCATTAGCTAAAAGCTTCTGACCTCCGAGAATCTGAATATCCTGAGGTGATTTCATAGGATCTGTAGGAATGGGAGACCCGGTAACGACAATGTCTGCACTTTGACCAGCCCTTTCATTTAAGACAATTCTCAATTCGTGTTTCGAATCTTCTGTCGGATTGATTTCGAGTGTGACTGTAGTGTAACCCACATGGCTTATTTCAATGAGGAATGTGTTTGAGGGCAAGTTCTTGATAATATATAGACCCTCAGAATCGGACGGTATGACCTTATTGAGATTGGGAATTGTAATGTTGGCATTGGATATCGGTCGGCCATTCTGGTCAACTACGACACCGGTAATCTGTTTTATTGACGAGTCCACCGCGTATTCACTCGCCGCAATTGATCCGTATAAGAGGATCAAAGTCATAAGTATTACCCAAAGGGAAACCGTTTGATTTATTTTCATGTAAACTGACCTCTTCTTTATAAGTTGGAATATACTCAAGCACAGTTCACCATAATTGCAAAACTTCCATTTGCAAATGGTTCTATTGTTTTGGTGCTTTTTGTAATTTATATTTCTTTGGTCGGTAAATATGGAGGAACCGGAGGGGCTCTCGTCAAAATAAAGGAACTGAGATAAATATGAATAGTAAGCTCATTGATAAAGCGGAAAATTCCGCATAAGCATAAAAAAAGAACCACACTAGCCACACTAACTATTATCAGAGTTGCGGCCAGAAGGCAAATATAGCAATAACCATGAGCAGTATCACAATGGGTTGTATGATAGAGTACACCGGCGAAGCCTGTTAAAGCAACAACAATTGACAGCAATAAAAGCCATCGCACAAATCTATTCTTTAATCCTGTAGATTCCATTACATCAAAGTTCCAACAAGTAATACAAAGTAATATTGTTGTTAGTTGAAATCAATGCCATAATTATTCCGGCTACTTTTTCTGAATTCATTGTAATTCAATTCATTTTTTTAATAAATTCTAAAGCTTCTCTTTTGGATAATCCAGATTTTTTTAACTCATCAATAGTCCACTCAACACCTAATAATTTATTTTTAATTGCTTCCAATTCCTGTTCTGAAAAATTGGCGGCATTAACAGAATAATCCATGAAAGCCTCGAATGCCATAGGGCATACTGCCTTAACCATATCAGCCATAATAATTGCATATTCCTGTATCTCTTTTTGAGCATGTGAATCCATCCGTAATCTTAGAAAATGAAATAAATTATGCAGGTCAATTTTCCAATACCATTCTGTATAAAGTGAAAGCGGAAGATTAATTCTTGCAATTTCCCGTGCTAAACCCTTATCTACAAATTCGATATAATTTGAGTACGCTTCTTTCTGTGATTTTTGAAGATAATCATTCAATTTATCTCTCATCTCAAGCGGAACTTCTTCGTCAGAACGACCTTGCTTATTGACTGTAGATTGAAAGCGAATATCGTCAGTTGAGGGAAGATAAAATTCCTCTTTCATAACAGAATATCGACCTGAATATTCATTCACATTGGCGCTTCGATGGCGAATCCATTGTCTTGCTACAAATATTGGTAATTTTACATGAAATTTAAATTCTACCATTTCAAACGGGGTGGTATGTTTGTGACGCATCAGATATCTGATAAGCCCTCTATCTTCAGATACTTTTTTGGTCCCATCGCCATAACTAACCCGAGCCGCCTGTACGATAGCCTGATCTGATCCCATATAGTCAATTAATCTTACAAACCCGTGATTTAAGACTTTAAATTCTTTATCAAGCAAACTATCAGCTTTTTCAATTTTGTCGTGTGCCATCTTGCTCCCTATATTTTTATTGAACAGGGATAAATATATGAGCTTGCTCATCCTGAAACAATCATTTTTTAATATCCGTAAAAAATCATAATCATAATCATAATCATATTAATAATACGATTCTTGATTTTAAGGATTAATTGTTTTATATAGTAACTTAAATTATTAACAATTCATTTGATAAGGAGTTACAAATGACTGCACAAGACACTTATAAAGAACTGGTTAACAGGCTTAAAAAAGTAAATCTGATTTACTCATGTGCCTCCGTACTCGGATGGGATGAACGGACATATATGCCCCGTGGCGGTGGCCAGCATCGGGCTGAACAGCTTGGTCTAATATCTGCTATGGGACATGAGCATTTTACCGACCCGAAAATCGGCGAACTTTTATCTACTTTGGAAAAATCTGACTATATGAAAGATGAGGATTCCCCCGAAGCGGCTAATATTCGTGAAACCCGTCATCAATATGACAAAGGCACCAAACTCCCGACAGACTTAGTTGAAGAAATAACAAAAGTCACTACTTTGGCTCAGGGAGAATGGGTTACAGCCAGAAAAAATTCAGACTTTAAATCATTTATCCCTTGGCTTGAAAAAGTTATCGGTTTACAACAGAAAAAAGCTGATGCGTATGGTTACGAAGGTGAACCGTATAATGCTCTTCTCGATGATTATGAGCCTGGTGCGGATACCAAAGAGGTTGAAGCAGTATTTGCGGACCTTCGCAATGAATTAGTAGAGCTTCTGGGGAAAATCAAAGATGCACCCAAAAAACCGGATGTTTCAATTGTCGAACGCGACTACGATGTAAAATTACAGAATATTTTTGGTGAATCAGTTGCGGCGGCTATGGGTTTTGATTTTAACGAAGGTCGTTTGGATATTACCACTCATCCGTTCTGTAGCGGTTTTGGTCCTGGTGATACGCGT
>JAYEHE010000028.1:0-5950 GCA_034659415.1 Candidatus Zixiibacteriota bacterium
GCATCAAAATTCGGAGCCGAGGCAATGGTGCATGCGTACCATGAATGTTATGGAATTAAACCGGTAATAATCAGGTTTTCAAATGTTTACGGCAGGTATGATATTTCTGAAAGAGTAGTGCCTTTGTTTATATATTATGCTCTTAGAAATCGAGATATATATATTTTCGGTAAAGGTAAAAAATTGGATTTTACTTTTATTGATGATGCAGTCGATGGCATCTTGAAAATCATAAACAGATTCAACAAAGCCAAAGGGCACACATTTAATCTTTCAAAAGGCAAATCAGAACCACTTGATAAAGTTGCCCAACTGATAATTAAAGAACTAAATTCTGAGTCTAAAATATTTTATGACAAAATACGAACCGGCGAAATTTCATCATACACCGGCGACATCACTCTTGCTAATAATTTATTGAATTTCAATCCAAAAGTATCACTCGAAGATGGCATCAAAGAATCAATCTTGTGGTATCTCAATACCATGAAATCTAAACGTTATTATAATATCCAACGCCGGAACTTGCTCAAGCGCAACTGGGCGTAATTTACTTATAAGATTTAATTCTATAAAAAATCATCTTTTCTTGTGTATGTCAGCGAGCCGAAGGCTCCTGACTTTTCTTTAACTTCTTAATGGGATGTGAGCTATTCTGTGCCCGCTGGGGCAGACGAGGGCGTCTGCCGCCCACAATGCAGTTTCAACTAAGTTTTTTATCAATTTCAACCATACAATGTCTTTTAAAGTTTTCCTTTTAAGCTCCGAAAATTATACTATGAAGAATATTATAGTAACAATAATTACAATCCTTTGTAGTTGGTTAGGCTGGTGGGTAGGAGATTTTTTCGGGTTTATGACAGCTTTTATTCTTAGTATGATAGGTACTGGGTTAGGAATTTATTTTGGACGGCGTTTGATACAATTTTAAGGGCATAGTTTTAATTTTAAATAAAATCATCTTTTCTTGTGTAGGTCAGCGAGCCGAAGGCTCCTGACTTTTCTTTAACTTCTTAATGGGATGTGAGCTATTCTGTGACCGCTGGGGCAGACGAGGGCGTCTGCCGCCCACAAAACATAGTTTTAATTCTATCTAAAATCATCTTTTCTTGTGTAGGTCAGCGAGCCAAAGGTTCCTGACTTTTCTTTAATTTCTAAATGGGATGAGCTATTCTGTGACCGCTGGGGCAGACGAGGATTCGCCTTGGCGAACCGCCCACAAAAATAGATTTTTTTCAATCAAACAAATTATACCTGATAATACACCAGATTGCTTTCATACCATCTTTCCAACCGATTTTTTTGCCCTCAGAATATGTTCGTCCATAATACGTTATACCCATTTCATAAATCCGGACATTCTTTTTGGCGATTTTGGCGGTAACCTCAGGCTCAACCCCGAACCGTTTTTCTTTGATATCTATAGATTGGATAATCTCACGTTTAAAAATCTTATAGCAAGTTTCCATATCAGTCAAATTGAGATTGGTAAACATATTAGAAAGCAATGTTAAAATCCTGTTGCCAATATAATGCCAGAAATAGACAACACGGTGGGGACCACCACCCGTAAAACGGGAGCCATAAACCACATCGGCTCTGTCAGTAATAATTGGTTCAATCAACTCAGGATATTGTCTTGGGTCATACTCAAGGTCCGCATCTTGAACAAGCACAATATCACCCGTTGCGGCGGCAAAGCCAGCTTTAAGGGCAAACCCTTTTCCAAAATTCTTCTGTTGATAAATAACTTTGTCAACTTTAGGCTCAATTTTTTCTTTGATAAGTTCACGGGTGCCATCAGTAGAAAAATCATCGATTAAGATAATCTCTTTTTCCGGACCAGGAGCATTTTGAACATGAGCAACTAATTCCTCAAGAGTGGAGAACTCATTATAAACCGGTATTATCACCGAGAGTTTGATATTGTCATACTTTGTTTGATTCAAACCAAATAACGTCCCATAATATATATTATGTTAACTTATAATTAAATTTATTGTATTATTATCATGAATTATCATTTCACTACTATATTAAGAATCCTGCCTTTGACAAAAATTTTCTTAATAATCTGTTTGCCATCAGTATAAGATTTTATTCTTTCACTTTCAAAAGCAATCTTTTCAACATCTTCTTGATTAGAGTCAGCAGAAACTTCAACGGTATCTCTTAATTTACCATTGATTTGCACCGCAACATTAATCATATCCTTTACGGTAGCATCGGGGTCGAACTCGGGCCATGATGATTTAAATATTGAATCATTAAATCCGCATAATTTCCAAAGTTCTTCGGACAAATGCGGTGTTAATGGTGCCATCATTTGAATAATTTTTAATACAATCTGATCATTTAATTTGGCATTTTTGATATTATCCGTTTGGTAATCCCGAACAAGTTCCATAATTGCTGATATTGCTGTATTAAACTGAAGCGAATCAAACGATTCATTAACTTTCTTAACCGTCTGATTCAGTTTGATATAAATGTCCCATTCAGAATTATTAAGTTCGCTCTTCTTAAAGTAATGCTTTAAGTCGGGAGGAGAATTTCTAAAATTCTCGTATATTGGGAATACTTTATTGACAGCAAACTTCTCAACTCCGGTAATAGAATCTTCAGACCAAATAACTTCTTTTTCAGAAGGAGCCGTGAAGAACATAGCCAGTCTTGAAATATCAACGCCACGTTCATTCATTAAATCCATAGGAGAAACAACATTTCCTTTAGATTTGGACATGACATCACCTTTGGAATCACAGACCATCCCATGATTAAACATCCGATTGGCAGGTTCTTCGAAATTTAGCAAACCTAAATCATGCAGAAATTTCGTAAAAAAACGAAAATATATCAGATGTCCGGTAGCGTGAGTTATTCCGCCTACATACAAATCTACCGGATGCCAATTGTTAACTTTTTCAGAATCGAATATCTGTTTATCATTATGAGCATCAACGTACCGAAGAAAATACCAACTTGAACAGCTAAACGTATCCATTGTGTCCGGATCTCGCTTAGCTTCTCCCCCACATTTAGGACAGACAACATTGATATAGTCATCAACATCAGCAAGAGGTGAACGGCCCTTTGGCTTGAAATCTTTTACTTTGGGAAGCAGAACCGGCAAATCAGAATCTTCGACAGCTACCTGTCCACATTTCTCACAATTAATAATAGGAATTGGGCAACCCCAGTATCTTTGGCGTGAGATTGACCAGTCTTTGAGCTTAAAATTTATTTTATGGCGACCAAATTTTTTAGACTCGGCATAATCAGTCAGCTTTTTGATAGCATCTTTACCAACAAGACCGTCAAACTGACCAGAGTTTACCATTACCCCATAATCTGTATAGGCATCTTCCATCTCAGCCACATCAAGTTTTGTTTGTTTATCAGGATGGATTACAATTTTAATTGGGATATCATATTTTTTCGCAAATGCAAAATCACGGCTATCATGTGCTGGAACTGCCATTACAGCACCAGTTCCGTAACCGGCTAATACGTAATCTGCTACCCATAGTTGAATTTTGTCGCCGTTATACGGATTTATAGCATATTTACCGGTGAAAACACCATCTTTGTCATCGGTTATGGCAGAGCGCTCAATATCAGAGAGTGCCATAGCTTTCTTTTTATATTTTTCTACTTTTTCTTTATAGTCACCTTCGATATTTAACCTGTCAAGAATTTCCGCTTCAGGAGCAATCGCCATAAAAGTCACCCCAAAAATAGTATCGGGTCTGGTAGTAAATATTGGGAGTTTTTCATTATTATCTTCTATAATAAAATCAATTTCTGCCCCGAAGGATCTGCCAATCCATTCTCGCTGCATCGTTTTAAGATTTTCGGGCCAATTCTCAAGTTTATCAATATCATCAAGCAATCTATCGGCGTAGTCAGTAATTTTGAGATACCATTGAATCTGGTCTTTTTTCTCTACATCGGTATCGCACCGTTCACATTTTCCGTTTTTTACCTGTTCGTTTGCCAGCACTGTTTTGTCATTTGGGCACCAGTTCACAAAACCACGTTTACGATATGCCAGACCTTTTTTGAACATCTGAATAAAAATCCACTGTGTCCATTTGTAATAATCAGGATAACAGGTTGTAACCTCGCGTGACCAGTCATAACCAATCCCAACAGACTTTAAAGTGTTGCGAGAAACCTCGACATTTTTTTTTGTCCAATCATGTGGATGGATATTTCTTTTGATTGCGGCATTTTCTGCCGGAAGCCCAAAAGCATCCCAGCCAAATGGATGAAGAACATCTTTTCCTTTCATCATTTGCTGGCGGGCGACTGCATCGCCGATAATATAGTTGCGGAAATGACCCATATGGATGTCGCCTGACGGATAGGCAAACATCTCAAGCATATAAAATTTATTATCAGGGTCAGGATTATCAGGAGCTTTAAAAAGTTGTTCTGAATCCCATTTTTCCTGCCATTTTTTTTCAATTACCTTAAAATCGTAAATCTGATTTGCTTTTCCTTCGGTTGCCATTTACAAGATTCCTTATTATCATAAAAATGTATAAATAATAATATTAAAAAAATTGGGTAAAATTGCAAGAAATAAGTTGTATTAAAAGAAACACAAATTGCGTTAGAACATTGTAATTATAAACTGCCATCTTCTATTTGACTTCTAAAAAACAAAATCGTTATTTGATGTGATTGACTTTATAATAAATAAGGAAAACGCTAATGGAAATGTTTGATTGGCTGGCTCAACTTAATCCGATAGTACAGGCATTGATTGCTACTTTATTTACTTGGTTTATGACCGCTTTAGGTGCCGCCGGTGTTTTTCTTAAAAAGAATCCATCACAACAAATGCTCAATATTATGTTAGGCTTCGCAGCCGGCATCATGATAGCTGCCAGTTATTGGTCTCTTCTGGCTCCAGCTATTGAAATGTCAGAAAATTTATCTGTTCCTAATTGGGTTCCAGCTGCAGTTGGATTTTTAGCAGGTGCAGGGTTTTTAAGGTTGCTGGATATAACTCTTCCTCATCTACATCCTTTTATGCCCAAAAGTAAACCGGAAGGAATAAAAACTTCGTGGCATCGCAGTATTTTATTAGTGCTCGCTATCACACTACATAATATTCCGGAAGGATTAGCGGTTGGGGTTGCATTTGGAGCTTTAGCCGTTGGCATACCTGAAGCATCATTTGCAGGAGCTGTGGCACTCGCAATCGGAATTGGGTTGCAGAATTTTCCCGAAGGATTGGCTGTGTCAATGCCGCTTCGCCGAGAAGGTTTAAGCCGTCGAAAAGCTTTTCGGTATGGTCAGCTATCAGGAGCTGTTGAACCGGTTGCAGGAGTTTTAGGAGCATGGTTAGTTATTATTGCACAACCGATACTCCCTTATGCTTTGGCATTTGCGGCAGGAGCTATGATATTCGTCGTTATCGAAGAATTAATTCCAGAATCTCAAGTAGGTGGTTATTCAGATTCTGCAACTCTTGGAGCTATTGTAGGTTTTACGATAATGATGATTTTGGATGTGGCTTTAGGCTAATGTTTCAATTGCTCTTAAAACGTGTAATTGTATTTTTCGTAATTTACTGACGCATAGCTCTATATACAAACAATCTAATGCATTACTTTGGGCGAATCTTTAATCAGTAAACCAGTTCGGTTCCAGTTTTTCTGTAATTTCAACAATCTCGCGGTCTTTTTCGTTTAGTGCTCCTCGTTCAATTAAGCTCTCTATAGCTTTGTGGAGCATGAACATTTTGCCGCGAACAGGAATCAATGCCGGATAATATTCATTATTAAAAAAGATTCTGAAACGCTGTCTCAAATCGATATCCGAAAGATACTCACCTATTTTTTTCTCAAGAGCAGATTTGTCTAATTTGATAAGTTCTTCTTTTGGGCAAGTCATAGTAGCAATAGTGCTATCAACATTTTTATTTGCTTTGAATACC
>JAYEHE010000029.1:0-5930 GCA_034659415.1 Candidatus Zixiibacteriota bacterium
TGTGTCGTTTGTGCCAAAGCCTGCCCGACCGATGCTATAACCGGCGAAAGAAAGGAAAAGCATTTTATACATCAAGATAAATGTATTAAGTGTGGTAAATGTTTCACGGTCTGTCGCTTCGATGCGGTAGTGAAGGATTGAGGTGAGCCATGATTAAACTTACAATTAACGGAAAAGAAATTACAACATCATCGGATAAAACTATTTTAGAGGTATGCCGTGAACAAGATATCGACAACAATATCCCCACTCTCTGCTACGATGAAAAACTTCCTCCTTTCGGTTCATGCTTCTTGTGTGTTGTTGAATTAGAAGGTCAGAAAAAACTGTTTCCTTCCTGTTCCACTAAAGTTGCCGAAGGTATGGTTATTCATACCCGTTCAGAAAAAGTAATGAAAGCCCGCAAGACCTGCCTCGAACTTCTCTTGTCAGATCATTACGCCGATTGTTTTGGTCCTTGCCGCTTGGGCTGTCCGGCTGATGTGGACATTCAGGGTTATATGTCTTTGATAAACCTTGGTAAATTTAAAGAAGCAGTTGCCTTGATTAAAGAAAAACTTCCTCTTCCCTCAGTTTGCGGTCGTGTCTGTACTCGAAAATGTGAAATAAACTGTCGTCGCTCTACTGTTGATTCTCCAGTAGGCATTGATTTTCTCAAACGATATGCAACAGACCAAGATATGATTGGTGAAATGTGGCAACCGGAAGTACATCCGGACAATGGCAAACAAATTGCTATTATCGGTGGCGGTCCCGCCGGATTAACTGCCGCTTACTATCTTGTAATTGATGGTTACCGCCCAACAATTTTTGAGGCTCTCCCCAAAATGGGTGGAATGCTTCGTTATGGCATTCCTGAATACCGTCTGCCAAAAGATGTTTTGCAGAAAGAAATCGATTGGATAACCGACCTTGGCGTTGAGGTTAAAAACAATATCATGCTTGGTCGTGATATTACAATAGATGGTTTGTTTAAAGATGGTTACGAGGCTGTCTTTGTCGGTCTGGGTGCACAAATTGGCAAGCCGATGTGGGTTGACAACGAAGATGCCGACGGAGTTCTCTCAGGTGTAGAATTCTTAAAACAAATTGAGATGAAAACAAATCCTGATGTTAAAGGAAAAGTTGTTGTTGTCGGCGGTGGGAATACTGCTATTGATGCCGCTCGTACTTCATTGCGTCTTGGTGCCAAAGAAGTTATTCTTCTTTATCGTCGTACGGAAAAAGAAATGCCGGCTAATCAAATGGAAATCGACGCCGCCAGAGAAGAAGGTGTCAAATTAGAATTATTAGCCGCTCCGGTTTTAATAAATAAAGATGAAAATGGACGGCTAAAATCAATAGACTGTATTCGGATGGAACTTGGCGAACCGGATGACAGCGGTCGTCGCCGTCCGGTTAAAATTGAAGGAAGTGAATACACTCTTGAATGCGATTGGGCAATAGCCGCTATCGGTCAAGAACCAGACCTTGATGGTATTGATAATGATGACAAAATAAACACCACTAAATGGAAAACTATCGAAGCAAAAGAAGGTACCTTTGACACTGACCGTCCCGGCGTGTTTGCCGGTGGTGATGTTGTTACCGGTCCGGCTGATGCTGTTGATGCTATTGCCGCAGGACGCAAAGCGGCACAAGCAATTGAAAGTTACATTACCTCTAATAAAATTGAACCGCTAATTAATCGTTTTGAAAGTAAACGGGATAATTTCCATAAAGTCACTGCTGAAG
Organism: Candidatus Zixiibacteriota bacterium; assembly: GCA_034659415.1. Lineage (GTDB taxonomy): Bacteria > Zixibacteria > MSB-5A5 > GN15 > FEB-12 > QNAD01. Next base: position 1,735 of record JAYEHE010000029.1, read on the forward strand.
ATTTAGAAGAAATTAAGATTAGTGAACGCCATCATATGCCAGAATTACCAGCTAACGAAAGAATTAAAACTTTCGAAGAGGTCGAAACTGGTTATACCGCTCAAATGGCATTCGACGAATCTCTTCGCTGTGCCGAATGTGGTTGTGATGTTGGCCTTGATTGTATCCTGCAGGATTACTGCACAGAATATGGGGTTGACCAAACCCGTTTCATTGGTGCCTACAATCGTTATAAACCAGACACCAGACATCCGTACATAAAAATCGATTCCAACAAATGTATCCGTTGCGGTCGCTGTGTGAGTGTTTGTTCTGAAATCCTTAATGTATCGGCTTTAGGATTTGTGAATCGCGGCTTCAAAACTATTGTCAAGCCTTCTATGGAAAAAGCACTTCATGAAACCAACTGTGTTTCATGTGGTAACTGTATTGATGTTTGCCCTACCGGTGCTCTGGTTGAAAAGATGCCTATCCGCCGTTCAGGTCCCTGGATTATGGAATCCGTTTTTAATGTTTGTAATTATTGCTCAGTCGGTTGTAACATTACTCTTAATGTCAAAACTCCGGACATTTTCTTTGTAACAGGAGCCCCGCCAGACACAGGTCCCAATAAAGGCGAATTATGCTTCAGAGGACGTTTCGGCTACCAGCACTATTTAGACGGCTCACGAAAAACCCAGCCAATGATTCGTAAAAACGACCAATTGGTTGAGTGTAGTTGGGAAGAAGCTTTTGAAGCAATTGAAAAAGGTTTTAAAACTTTAACTGATGAACATGGACGTGATTCAATCATAGTCTCAGCCTCACCTAAACTTACAAACGAAGAATTATATCTGGCAGGACGTTTAGCACGTGACTCTATCCAGACAAATAATATTACATCGTTCCATCGTCAAATCAATGATGCCGACTATCATGCTCTTGATGATATTATCGGAACTACCTTTGCTACTGCTACTGAAGATGATATTAAAAATGCCGACTTGTATCTCTTTTTAGGAGGTGATCCCTGCTTCGAAAATCCGGTACTGGGTTGGCAAATGAAACGACATATGCGTCATGGAACAAAATCAATTGTAATAAACTCCTCAGAAATTGATTTAACCAAACACGCCTCTGTCTGGGCTGATACTCGTCGGGGAACATCGACAGTTCTTCTAAATGGAATCATGGCAGAATTGATTCGTAACGATAATATTAACGAATCATTTATAAATGATAATACAACCAATTTCAATCAAACTAAAGAAGAACTTCTTAAAACCGATATTGATGAAACTGCAAATATTTCAGGTGTAACTCCGGATAAGATTAAAAAGATTGTAGAACTCTTATCGAACCCTGAACTTAAAATTGTTACTGTTTATAATATTGAAAGCCGTATTGACCGTTCCACTAATGACCTTAAAGCCTTGATGACTCTTATGATGATTCTTGGCAAAGTAAGTGATAACGGTTCCGGTTTAGTTTTAACCAGTACGCAATGTAACTTAAACGGCATGCAATCATCCGGTTTCGACCGTCATATCTTACCCGGCGGGACTGCTTTTGATAATCCTAAGGGACTCAAAGAATTGTCAGCTGTCTGGCAGAATGATATTTCATCGCTGTTTGAAACATCCGGCATGAACCTTCCTCGTAAAATTCGGGAAGATAAAATCCGAGGTGCTTTAGTATTCGGCGAAAATCCGGCTGTTGCCGAACAGTTTAATAGCTTTGTTAATCATATTGATTTTCTGGTCGTGGCTGATATGTTTAATACTGAAACAGCAAAAATGGCAGATGTTTTCCTCCCTCTATCAGGTTATCTGGAAACTCCCGGACATCTAACCAACTGGGATGGAAAATCACAATTCACTAACACGATTGGTGAACCATTAAATGGGATGGCTAATATTGATATGATAATGAAACTTTCCAAGCTGTTTGGCAAAGAAATTCATTACAATAAATTCGAAGAAATAGACAGTGAGCTTAATTATCTAAAAGAGAAGCTAAGTCCGTCAATCAATGGAAGCTTCCCAACCAAAGATGGTAAAGCTCATTTTGTTTTATATTCTTCGGAAATTTCTTCAATTTCTGCAAAAGTTCCAAATGTTTTGGAAATTGATGCCAGAATTATTGCCCGGAAGAAAAACATCCGAGCTTAAAAAACTATGTTTAGATTGATTAAAACCGCTTTTTCTATTTTTGACAAAGCGGTTTTATTTTTCTTGTAACTTTTGTGAAAATAACCACTTACACCTATTGCCAAATTAAAAAAAAATATTATCTTGGCGCAGATAAAAACAAGAACCTAAACTACCGATAAGGTGAGCTATGAACAAATTAACTACTACAACTCAAGCCAGCCTTGGATTTTCTCAAGTGCCGGACAATAAAATTATTGACTTTGAAACTAATTTTGGAGCCCATCATTATGAACGATTAAATATGGTTGTTCGTAAAGCCGAAGGATGCTGGCTCTACTCTATTGATGGTAAAAAATACCTCGATTGTTTAGCGGCATACTCTGCGGCTAATCAGGGACACTGTCACCCAAAAATCGTAAACGCTCTTGTAAATGCTTTGCAAAACTCTTATGCCTCAGTTATATCAAATGTTGTCTATACCGATTCACTCGGTACATTTTTGAATAAAATGGCTAATCTTGTTCCACAACTCGGTACTCGCTTCGGAGCTAACGGCAATAAAGTCCTACCCAAAAACGGTGGCGTTGAATCTGTGGAAACAGCTATTAAAGCTATCAGATATTATGGTTTTAAGGAAAAAGGAATCAAAGACGGTAATCAGGAAATTATTGTTTTCGGCAACAATTTCCATGGCAGAATGATCACTGTTATCTCTTTCTCTCCTTCTGAAAAATCCAAAGAAGGTTTCGGACCTTTAACTCCCGGCTTCAAAACTGTCGAATATGGCAATCTTGATGAAGTCAAAGCCACTATCAATGACAATACTGCCGGTATTTTGGTTGAGCCGATGCAAGGCGAGGGTGGCATGTTTATCCCTCCTGATGGTTTCTTAAAAGGTCTGCGTGAGCTATCCGACAAACATAACCTGATGCTGGTCTTTGATGAAATTCAGGTTGGAATGGGTCGCACAGGTAAAATGTTTGCCTTTGAACATGAAAATGTAATCCCCGATGGCATAGTGCTGGGTAAAGCTATCTCCGGTGGTTTGATTCCACTCTCTGCTTTTGTAACTAATAGCAAAATTATGGATATGGCTTTCCAACCGGGACGCGACGGTTCAACCTATGGCGGTTATCCTCTGGCATGTGTCGCAGGTAATGCTGCCTTAGATGTAACTATCGACGAAAAACTGGTTGAGCGTTCCGCTGAGATGGGTGCTATTCTGAAAAAGAAAATCGAAGCTATCGCTGCTAAATCTACCCACGTCAAAGAAGTTCGCGGTCGCGGTTTGTTTATCGGAATCGAAGTTAAATCCGGCAATGCTATGCATTTCTGCCGCAAACTTCTGGACCTTGGTGTTATGGCTAATGATTCTCATGGACACACTATCAGAATTTCTCCCCCGCTGGTAATTACTGAAAAAGAAATTGATTTCATGGTTGAACGATTGGAAAAAGTCCTAATAGACTGACATCATCAACTTGATAGTGACATTATCACTTTTAACGGTAAGATGCTTTAAGTAGTTTTTTAAAATAGTAGAGCAGGTCTCTCTTATTCTTGAGACCTGCTTTTTTAAACTCAACCCGTTCATAATAAAAAAACCCACCTGTTTTCCAAGCGGGTTTTTAATGTCTAAATAAACATTAAATTTACATATCCATATCACCTGTATAATCATCGGTATGCGTTGGATCAACTCGTAAATGATACAAAGATGCCCAATCTTTCATTCCATCTTCGGCATGAGGTGCGGCTTCTTCAGCATAAATCAAACCAACATCCTCAACACCATTCAACCAATAGTAAGTCCATGCTCCATGCCCTAAATCAGGAGCATCGTATGAACTTTTTCTAGTTGAAGCTGTAGCCATAAATGTGCCAGCTTCAACATCTTTATTGAAATCACCAATAACACATGCATCCATAGTAACTAATTTTTTAGTGCAATTGATTGAGTTAAATAATGACATCACATAACCATGTGTTATATAATATAAATCAGTCGAGATAATCGCTGAACCTTCAGATGACTTCATACCATGACCGGAATAAACAAATGCA
>JAYEHE010000030.1:0-5901 GCA_034659415.1 Candidatus Zixiibacteriota bacterium
AAATTTATTTGGGGTTGTTTTCATAGGTGCACCTGACAGGTGTTCTCATCTGACGAAGTTGAGCAAAAGTCAAAGCTGGGGCAGACGAAGTCGTCTGCCGCCCACAAGCTAAATTATAGATTTTTATCCCATAATTAAGAAAGTTGCCATACTTTTTTTATTGACAAACTCTGTGCCAAATAATTATTATGAAAAATAGACAAATTGCGTATATGAAGGAGTATGTATGGATTTTGATCCTGTTTTATTGGCAAGAATTCAATTTGCTCTCACTATTATGTTTCATTTTATTTTCCCGCCACTTTCAATAGGGCTTGCATGGTTATTGGTCATTGTTGAAGGTATTGGTTGGAAGAGAAAAGATGAAATCTATGTGAGTCTTGGTAAATTCTTTGGGAAATTACTAGCTCTAACTTTTGCTGTCGGTGTGGCAACTGGAATTGTAATGGAATTTCAGTTTGGTACTAACTGGGGTGAATATTCTAAATTCGTAGGTGATATTTTTGGTGCTCCTCTTGCCGCTGAAGGTCTGTTCGCATTTTTCCTCGAATCTTCATTTCTTGGTTTGTATTTGTTCGGACGTAACAAAGTCTCAAAAGGTGTACACTGGTTCTCAATATTAATGGTAGCAGTTGGGGCAACCATCTCCGCCTTTTGGATTCTCGTTGCTAATTCATGGCAACAAACGCCTGCTGGTTATATAATTCAAAATGGCCGCGCCGAACTTACAAGTTTTTACGAAGCAGTATTCAATCCATCAATGATAATTCGTTTCTTTCACACTGTAGATGCTGCTTTGATAACTGGTGCGTTTGCTATGGCTGGCGTATCGGCTTACTTGCTTCTTAAGAATAAAGAAAACCTTGTCGCTCGTAAGGGAATCAAGTTGGCTTTGATATTTGGATTAATAGTCTCATTGTTGGAATTGTTCCCACTTGGCCATGAACATGCTATTACTGTTGCACAAACACAGCCTGAAAAATTAGCTGCCTTTGAAGGTTTAATTGAAGGTCAAACAAACGCTCCTATGTTGATGTTTGGAATACCATCGGATAACCCTCCCAAGGTGAGTGCCAAAATTGAAGTTCCCGGAGTATTAAGCTGGTTGGCAAATGGTGATACTGACAGCTATGTTAAGGGTTTAAATGATTTTCCGCCCGATGAAATACCACCGTTTTTTATCACATTCACATCTTTCCATAGTATGGTTGGACTTGGGATGTATTTCATTGGTGCTATGATGCTCGGAGTATTTCTTTTATATCGAAAGAAGCTATGGGATCAACGCTTGTTTCTTAAACTTCTGGTTTATTCAATCCCATTACCAATCCTTGCTTGTGAACTTGGATGGATTTCTACTGAAGTTGGTCGTCAACCCTGGATTGTATATAAAATTATGAAAACAGCTGATGCCGCTTCGATAACAGTTACTTCCGCTGAGATTATGTTTTCAATTATTCTTTTTGGACTGATATACATGTTTCTCGGTGCTTTGTATTTATTCCTTTTTGTTCGAGAAGTTAAACATGGACCTGAATCCGGTGTAACTATGGAGGTGACGAAATGATTGACCTAAACACAACCTGGTTTATACTATATGGAGTTCTCATAATAGGGTATGCAATACTTGATGGATTTGATCTGGGAGTTGGGGTATTGCATCTGTTTGCTCATGACAATAACGAACGACGAATAAATATGAATGCAATAGGTCCCGTTTGGGACGGTAACGAAGTTTGGTTAATAACTGCAGGTGGAGCACTATTTGCCGCCTTTCCACCTGTGTATGCAACTATTTTTAGTGGTTTCTATATAGCTCTAATGTTAATTTTAGCGGCATTAATATTTCGTGCTGTTTCACTTGAATTCCGAAGTAAAATTGAATCACCGTCTTGGCAAAAATTATGGGACTGGTCATTTGGATTGGGGAGCTTGTTGCCATCAATACTGTTTGGAGTAGCTGTTGGTAATATTCTCAGGGGAGTTCCAATTGATTCACAGGGGCTCTATGCCGGATCGTTTCTTGGCTTGCTCAACCCGTATTCAATTTTAGTAGGTGTCCTTAGTCTTTTGATGTTTGTGATGCATGGTGCCCTTTATATGACGTTGAAAACTGATGGTGAGCTCAGAGATCGTATGATTCGTTGGGCTTCAGGTGCCTGGATTGCTTTTACTGTCACCTATTTGCTTGTAACCATGTACACCTTCTTTGAGGCTTCATACTTAATGGATAGCATCTTTTCCAAACCATTGTCCTGGCTGTTTCTCATAGCTTTACTTGCATCACTGGCTTATCAACCCGTAGCATTGAAATCAAAATTATTTTTCAGAGCGTTTTTGGCTTCTTCAGTTTCTATTGCAAGTATTATTGGTATTGCCGCCGTAAGTATATTCCCAATTTTAGTCCCATCGAGTATTGATATGGCTTTTAGCCTGACAGCATATAATGCATCTTCAACTCCTCGTGCCCTTTCAACAATGTTGGTAATTGCTCTGATAGGTGTACCTATTGTGATTGCTTATACAATATTTATCTATCGAGTTTTTAAGGGTAAAACAGTTCTTACGGAGGAAAGCTATTGAGATAGTTATAGCAGGTCAGGTTCCGTATCTGCACGCAAACAACGCATTTTCACCTCTGGCAGAGTTTTTCCCTCAGCTTACTCGCTGGTCATTAGAAATAGTGGCTTCATCTCAAATGAGCTGTATATCGGACGAAGGCGTTTCGTATTATAATGTTTTTCAATATTAACAAATTTTTTGGAACTTGTTACAACATCTATCGGCGAGTTATCATATCTGCCATTTCTTAAAACTACTAAACGTCCATGTATATTTTTCAAAACCAAATCAAAAGCCAAATTACCGTATGCCATTGGAACGATAGAATCAATAGCGTCCGGAGCTCCTCCCCTTACCAGATAACCCAATTTCTGCGTTATTACATTTACTGGATAACCATTATTGTATTTAGGTGAATGCTCTCTTAATTTTGAAGAAACAAGATCACCTACTCCGCCCAATTTTGCATGACCATAAGCATCCCGTTCCATATCCTTAAATACCATTTCACCACCTTCAAACATAGCACCCTCGGATACAATAACTACTGAATAATTACTTGGATTTTTTTTCCGATCATGAACGAGCATATCTGTTAGGACTTCGATATCAAATTTATATTCTGGTATAACACACCTATGTGCCACTCCTGCCATAGTTGGTAGCATTGCGGTAAATCCTGCATAACGACCAAAAACCTCCACAACCAAAAACCGCTCATGAGAACCTGCCGATGTTCGTAAACTATCTGTCATTTGGATTGTTCTGGTTACGCAAGTAGAGAAACCAATACAGTAATCAGTGCCAGGTACATCGTTGTCCATCGTTTTCGGCATTGCAATTACTTTGACCCCTTCCTGATATAAGCGTACAGCATAACTGAGAGTGTCATCGCCTCCAATAGGGATAAGATAATCTATTCCCAAGAAATCCAGATTAGCCAAAACTTCGTCAGTGAGATCATTGACTTCATCTGTATAAATATCTTGCAAGTACTCAGGGACTTTCATTTTGTCAACTCTGCTTGGATTGGTTCTTGAGCTATGTAAAAATGTTCCTCCGGTACGAGCCGCCTTATTAACGATTTCTTCCGTTAAAAACTCAAAATTACCACTATTATCAGCTTCTTCATCTCGGACTATACTCATCAATCCACCCCAGCCCCGTTTTATTCCAACAACTTTGTATCCTTCGCGCAAAGCCCTAAACGTTATAGACCTAATTGCCGGATTTAAACCCGGGACATCCCCTCCACCAGTCAAAATTCCTATTACACCCTTAATTTTATTTATATTTGCCATCACTTACCTCATTAATTTTTATATTACAATAACTATTCAGAATATCGGTATCAATCAAAACATATTGAATTAATAAAGACAATATTTATTGTCTTTTATTGTTTGAAGTTTTGCGTAATCAATGAAAAAATTAATTATTTCAGTTTAAGTATTTAATTTTATTAACCGGCATCAAGCCCAATCAGTTTTTTTAAATAAGACTTAAAGTTAAATTTTATAATAATCTTCAAAATTCAATTCAAAATTATCAGGGACATACTCTCCTTTTTCCTTATTAAGTATATATCCTTTATAATAATCACCATTGATAATTTTTTGAAGCATTTCAATCAGTCGGTCGATTTCTTTTTTTGTATTATAAATACCAAATGATATTCTTATTGTTCCCGGCAAATTTGATCTGTCCCGAGCAAGAATTTCTTCTTTCATTGTATTACAATTTTCAATATCAACTTTAAGTAAAGATCTCACATAAATATGAGCACAGAAGCATCCTGAACGAACACCTATTCCACCTTCATAACTTAATATGGATGCTACCAAAGCATGAGGAACATTTTCAACATTTATAGAAATTACCCCAAGACGATTTGATGCATTTGCCGGATCTGTATCACCATAAATTGTTAAGCCTTTAATATTATTAAATTTGTTAAGAGCATAAGCGGTCAATTCTGATTCATGGTCAATAATATCTTTCCATCCAACTGATTTAAACAATTCAATAACCTTAGCTAAAGCAACAACACCAACTATATCCGGAGTTCCGGCTTCTTCTTTCTCAGGCAGATCCGTCCAGTACGCTTCTTCCAAAGTAACAATATCAACAACACCGCCGCCTACTTCCTGCGGATCACCTTCCTCAAAAGTTTTGTTGTCGCTTACCAAGATGCCAACTCCAAAAGGAGCGTACATCTTGTGTGCAGAAAAAACAAGATAATCAAGATAACATTCCGGATCATTTGGTTTCATATCGACTGGACGATGAGGAACTAATTGAGCCCCATCGAGCATGATTTTGGCACCGATTTTATGAGCTTCACGTGCAAAAAAATCTATATCAGTAATATATCCACTAACATTCGAGGCACCGGTGATGGCAACTAATTTAATTCGTGAACCATGTTCTTTAATTTTTGCCATAAAATCATCTTTACTGATACGCCCGTCTTCATCCATCTTGACATGTTCTACTCTGCCAGCACGACGCCACGGAAGTTCGTTAGAGTGATGCTCCATAAGCGACGTAAGAATTATATCGTCATCGGAGAAATTTATTTGCCTTGATAATTTGTTGATTGCGTCAGTTGCATTTTTGGTGAAAATTACAACATGTTTATCAAGGTCCGCGTTAACAAAATCTGCAACCATATCTCTTGATTTTTCAAATGCCCAACTGGCTAATTGTGATTTAAAACCAGTGCCGCGATGAACGTTTGAATACCACTTAAGAAATGAAACCAAAGCATCTGCTATAGGTTGAAAAGTAGGAGTCGAGGCGGCATTATCAAAATTAATATATCTTGCCTGACCATGCATTGTGGGAACAATAGTATCAGCACCAATAAGTAAATTCGGTAAATTATTAATTGATATGTTTTTTATTTCTTCGCGAGAAGTCATAGTAGTGCCCATTTTCTCTCCATGGTTCAATGTTTAATTGATTAAATATATAGAAATTATGAGAAAAGATAAAGAATGAAAATTAAATATTAGAGATAATACTATAATATTGTTCTGCCCAAATTTCACGGCGATGGTGTTGTTTGATATGTTCATGATAATCCTGGCCCAATTTATTACCGTCAATCGAACCATTTTTTAACTGCATAATTAAATCCGATAGTTGCTCTGAAGAATCCGAAGAATATGTTAGTGCCCCACCGGCAATTTTCAATTCTTCGATAGCTTCACCATAATGAGAGCCAAAAACAATCGGGCGGCCAGAAGCCATATATTCAAACATTTTCGAAGGAAATGCTAAACGAGCGACAGAAACTTCTTTTAAGCAATCAACCAAGACATCACTTGATTTAAG
>JAYEHE010000031.1:0-2350 GCA_034659415.1 Candidatus Zixiibacteriota bacterium
TTGTTGATAGTATTAATTACTGCCTGTGTGTTTTTCACATCAACTGATTTGTCATCACAGACATTAAAAGAAGGAATAGTAACAGCATTAGAATCAGGAGATACAACAAAAGCAATTGAATTGCTTGATGCTGAGATAGAAATTGATGACGGTTATTATTATTATTATTACATTTTAGGCCAGATATATTTTAACAAAGATAATTTTGAAAAAGCAAAAGAGAATTTTGCTTTGGCAGTTGATAAAAAAAGTAAGCATTTAGAATCACGGTATTATTTAGGATTAAGTAATTATAATCTTGGCGATATTGATGAAGCTGAAAAGATTTTTCAGAAGGGGCTAAAGAAAGCTAAAAAAGATACCAAGCATATGTTCCAAAATGGTATTGGTTTGATACTTATGAAAAAAGGGGAATTTCGGGATGCTGATCGTGCTTTCCGTGAAGCTCTTATAAGCGAAGATGAACTTTCCAATAGTGTCAAAGCGGAATATCATATAAATCTTGGTGATGCTAATTTCTATCAAGGTATCCCGTCATTAGCTATAAGCGAATATAAAAAAGCTCTGGCAGTTGATACTGCCTCGAAAGAAGTTTATTATCATTGGGCGGAAGCATGTTTGGAGATGAAGGATTACAGTTGTGCTTTGGAAAAATTACGAGTCGTTTTAAACAAAGACAGTACTCATGCCCAAGCATGGAATCGTGCCGGTGGCATCTATTTTAAGGCGGCAATGTCATCTCGTTCTCGTGATGAACGCAAAAATCGTTTCAGAGAAACAATAGGGTCTTACAAGAGATTTATTGAACTTTCAAATATCCAGCCCGATTCTCAGCATGTCAGAGTCTATTTTGAATTGGCGATGTCATATGTGAATATTTATGGGTTCGAAGATGCTACTGATTATTTTGATAAGGTTATCAGTATTCCTTATGAAGCCAGAGATATTTATTTCTATTATGGTAAGTCACTATGGGGTTCCAGGCAATATGAGAAAGCTTCGGAAATGCTTTTAAAGCATATTGAATGGGTTAGCGAACAGGATGAAAACTATAGAAACAGTATCAGGGATGAAGAACTTTATCGCATGTTAGGTGATACTTACTATTATCGAAAAGAAAATAAAAATTTTAGCAAAGCGACTCATTATTATAGTAAATCATTAGATGCTGATCCTGACCAGAAAAGATTATTACAAAGTATGGCTTTTGCTTATCATAATCTTCGCAGTTACAAACAGGCAATTACTTATTATCAGAAAAGAATAGAAATTGGAATCGATTCAACCTCAGTGGCAATATTGAAAAATGCCTCTTCATGTGCTTTGAGTATTGCCAATAGTGACTCTGAAGGGGATATTTTAGAGCTTGATGACGATATCATGGAAGAAGTTGTTGATGATGTGAACTATTATGAATTAGCAATAGATTATATGCAACAGTACCTAACTTTTTACCCTAATGATAATAAAATGATATTGCTTATTGCTGATACTTATCTTCGTACGATGGGAGATTGTACTAACGGTATTGAGTGGTACAAAAAACTTTTAGAATTAGAACCTGATAACTGCGATGCTAAAACGGCTATTGGTTTTTCGTATTTTGGAGGAGTTTGTGAAAAGAATTTTCCAAGAGCTTTGAAATATCTTAAAGAAGCATACGCATGTAAAGAATCTAAATGTGACAATGTCGAATTAGTGTTATGGATTGCACAATGTTATCATCTTTATGCGGCAGATAAAGTTTCTGCTAAGCAAGATGCTAATGAAGAATTTAAAAATGCGTTTAACTGGTATGGTAAAGTTTTGAAATGTGATTCCTCTCATGAAGAAGCAAAAAAAGGACAGGACAATACCAGATTTGAATTTTATGATGATAAGGGTTAATTTAAATAATTATTAGGGAGTCTTAATGGCTGAAGAAGAAAAAAAGGTTGGCTCCAAAGATAGGATAAGCGAAAAACAGAGATTTTCGTATATCGGTTTTGATGTTTTTCCTGGGAAACCGAAAGACTTATTCAAGTCTGAGGCTGAAAAAGAGAAACTAACTAAAACTTTACTCGAAAAACGCTCTAGTTCGGATACTCTTCGTGAGTCCTGTACTATGTTAGGCGACCGTGTTTCATTTGGCGAAAAGTTAATTCTAACAGTTGCCAGTTTGGTAATTGTTGCCGCTCTGTTTCTTCCCTGGTATTCTGCCTATAATGAAGTTGTTGAAGAAGTTAATCAACAGGAGACTGAACAACCTGTTGCTACAGTAACTGATTCTCTCAATGATTCAACATCAGTAATTTTAGGTGCTACGGAAGAAAATGGTTTGGTCGAGGAAGGTATAGTCGAGGAAGGTATA
>JAYEHE010000031.1:2450-5898 GCA_034659415.1 Candidatus Zixiibacteriota bacterium
GTCGAGGAAGGTATAGTCGAGGAAGGTATAAAAGAAGCTGTCGATGAAACAGGTACGGTAGCACAAACCGAAGAAGGAGCTGTTCCACCCGACCAAATTAGTAATGAAAGCGGTGGAGAAGAACTGCTTCATTCTTATGTAGCTAAAAAGAATATTCATAAAGAATATGATAACTTATCAGGAATAGGAGCCTTTGCTTCTTTAGGTTCTGTTGGGTCTATGGTATTCTCATCCGGTTTTATTGTTATAATTACTGGGGTGTTGTTTCTGCTTTATACACTTCTTTGCATTGCTTTACCAGCTTATTCGCTTTATGGTTTGTATGGTTCCAAGGGAGATAGCGATAAACAGGCACTGGCTCTGAAAAAAATTGTTAAATTGAACTGGATACCTGTTATTCTGTTTGTTGTGACATTATTATTATCATTCTTAGGTGGTAGTTATGGATTTGATCCAGCTATCCATTATTCAAGTCTTGGTGATAGTTATGGTCCAGGAGTCTTTTTAGGCTCTTTGTCATGGGGTGTATTTGTCTCTATGGCTGGTTTTATTTTAATTGCTGTGAAAGGTGTAGAAATTTAAATATCAAGTGGAGGATACGTTAAGTGCTTAAACAAACTCTTTTCGTGACATTAAATGCTATTGTTGCATTTGCAATCGGTTTTGGACTATGGTATGGAGTTTTTAGAACTTCAGATAATCCTATTGTTCACTCAATTTATCAGGGCGGGCCGCTCGTTGTTCTGCTTATCATGATTTTTATCATGTGCATGGTATTCGTTGTTGAGCGTTATTTTTCTCTTTATTCCGTAGCTAAAGGGAAAAGTTCGGTTCAGGTTTTCTTTAAAAAAATTGTAACTCTTATTCAGGGTGATGATATTGACGGTGCTTTGGCTGCCTGCGATAAACAGCGTGGCACAACCGCTAATGTCCTTCGTGCAGGTATTGAACGATATCGCGAAGTTAAAGATTCTTCAAGTTATGATGCTGACAAAAAAATTGCTTTGACTCAGACAGCTATTGAAGAAGCTAATGCTCTGGAAGGACCACTTTTGGAACGTAACTTGATTGCTCTTTCAACTATTGCATCAATTGCTACCATGGTAGGTCTTTTAGGAACTACAATCGGTATGATTCGTGCTTTTGCGGCAACGGGTAATGTTGAAGGCGGTGTTATTGATGCTACTGCTTTAGCAACCGGTATTTCAGAAGCTTTGGTTAATACAGCTGGTGGTCTTCTCTCTGGTATTTTAGGTATTTTCTTTTATAATTTCTTTGTTAATAAAGTAGATGCCTTTAACTATACCACGGACGAAGCTACTTTTGAGATTCTTCAGATTTTGAAAGATAAACAGGGAATCTAATCTATGGCGACAAAGAAAAAACGGCGTATTTCCATTCGCATCGATATGACTCCGATGGTGGATATTGCCTTTTTGCTTTTAATCTTCTATATGACGACTACTACATTTAGGCCGCCGGAAGCAAGGGCAGTGGATTTGCCTGAGTCGCACTCGATGATAGAATTGCCCGATAAGAATATTATTAACATAACTGTAACCAAATATGATTCTATATATGTTGATTATGTTGTTAAAACTACTATTAATATTGAAGGCAAAGATATTCAGACCAATGCTCGTAGCGTTAGAAACGTAAACAAGTATGATGTGGCAGAAGCTATAAATAGGGCACGTGCTAAAATCCCAAGTGCTTTGATTGTTATTAAAGCTGACCAAGGTGCCAGTTATGGTGTTATGAAAGATGTTATGACGTCGATGCAAGAAAATCATCTTGAACGATTCCTGATTATTACCGATCAAGAGACGGAATAATTGTGTCGAACGAATATATGTTTGAGTTTGTATAATAATTAGGTAAGGTAATTACCTAAAAAGGAGAAATTTTATAGATGGCTGGTGAAGTAGCAGAACGGGCGCCAAAAGGAGGAAAGAAAGGATTAAGAAGGCCCAAGAGGCGTGTCTCTATTCGTATTGATATGACCCCGATGGTCGATATTGCTTTTCTTCTCTTGATTTTCTATATGGTCTCGACAGTGTTTTCGATGCCTCAGGCTATGGAAATTAACTTGCCGCCCAAAGATCAAACCGAAGAAGTTGACGTCAAGGAGTCAAATCTCTTGTCTATCAGAGTTGATGGAGAAAGTAGGTTTTGGTGGAACACAAAAACTCCCACCCCGGAAAACCTTCCTCAACTTTTACCGACAAATCCTGATACTCCTGATTCAGTAGTTTATATGTTATGGCCCGATACTCTTCGTGGATTACTAACAGCACAAAATCGTGAAAACAGCAAATTGAGTACTCTTGTTTTAATTCACAAAGATGCTGAATATGCTGATATGGTAAATATTCTTGATGAAGTTGATTTGATTGAACGGTCCTGGAATAAATTTACTGCTGATAAACTTGATAAAAAAGTCAAGGACTTAACTCGTGAAGAGAAATTCTCATATCGCTATGCAATGGGTGATTGGGCAGAACGTGATAATAAAATAATGCAAGCCGCAATTAACGAAGCTATTTCGAAAGGGGAATTATAATGGCAATGAATAATGCAATATATTCACCTTACGGTGCTTTTGAACTAAAATCAAAATATCAGCGTAACCTTTTGTTTGGTACTCTTTCGGTGCTTAGCTTTATTGTAGTGATTCTTCTTGTTTTTTGGATTATTGCTAATGTCGGTGAAGAAGAAATTATAGCTGGGCCAGCAGTTGTTATTAAAACAGTTGCTGATTTAGGTCCTCCACCATCAGTTTCCAAACGTCCTCCACAAGTTAAGGTTGATCAACCTAATGTGGCTATGCCGAAGGTTGGTATTCCTAAGCCGGTAGCTGATGAAGAAGTTCTTGATGAAGATGTTGTTATTGCTTCTCGTGAAGAACTTGCGGCTATTGTCGCACCTGATATTGTAGCTTCTGAAGGGGGAGGTGATATTGTGGTTGATATTGCTGAAGATGACTTCTTGCCTGCACCAACAGATTTTATTCCAGTTGAAATTTACCCTGAAATGATTTCTCAGCATAAACCTGAATATCCAAGATTAGCCAAGCAAGCTGGTATTACCGGGTTGGTATGGGTCTCTTCCTTAGTGAATGAAGAAGGTGAGGTGCTTAAAGCAATCGTAGGTAAAACGTCCGGTGTGACTTCTTTAGATGAAGCCGCTGTAAAAGCAGCATATAAGTGCCGTTTTAAACCTGGCATTCAAAATGGTCGTCCGGTAAAAGTTTGGGTGACTTATAAAGTTGAATTTGAACTTACCGATGGGTAAGATTTTATAAATATTTTTTATACCAGCCAAAAGGTGCCTTTTTAGGCACCTTTTTTTTATATATGATCAATATTCTTTACAAAAGAAAACTCATAGCATATATTGTAATTCTTAATTGAGACAGATAGGTGCTTAATTGTCAATGCTTTATCTG
>JAYEHE010000032.1:0-5888 GCA_034659415.1 Candidatus Zixiibacteriota bacterium
AGGAGACAAAATCCCGCCCGTATTTGTTACAACACTTCGCAGACCATAATAATCTTTCTCGGTTTTTGCAATTAGTATGCCTCCTACAGCAGTAGCATGTCCTCCTATTGATTTTGTCATAGAATGGAGAACAACATCGGCACCCCAATCAAGAGGGTTCTGCAGATAGGGAGAACAAAAAGTATTATCAACAACCAATGGAATTTTGTGTTCCTTTGCTATAGCCGAGACCTTAGAAATATCAGTTATTGACAAAGTCGGATTAGCGGGAGTTTCGATATAAATCAACTTGGTGTTCGGTCTTATTGCTTTTTTTATATCGTCAACAACCGATGTATCCAAAAGAGTGGACTGAGCACCCCATTTCTTATAGAAGGATGAATTTTCAAGTATTGTTCTGGAAGGTCCATACATTGATGCAGTTGCTATAGCGTGGCTATCTTTGTCAAGAAAATGAAAATAAATTGCACTCACTGCCGCTATACCAGAACCCGTTGCAATTCCACCATAGCCATTTTCAAGTTTGGCAATTTTTTTTTCTAACGCATTAACTGTGGGGCTGGATAACCTTGAATATATTCCTTCTTTGTCTTTGCTTGCAAACCTTTCAGCTCCGTCATCACAATTCTCAAAAGCATAAGTTGATGATTCTTCTATAGGGGGATTTACAGGACCTGAATTGGCATGGTAACCAGCATGCACAGCATTAGTATTGAACTTTGAATTATGATCATTTTTCATTTTTAATTTTCCTTCCGTAAAATATAATAAACATTAAATCTTCTTGACTTTGACTCGTAAAATTCTCTGGCCTTTAACACTCTCTATTTCAAAAATAAAACTATTCCACCTAATTTTCTGTGTCAGTTCAGGGACAGAACCGACCAAGTCATAAATTAAACCGCCAATCGTTTCTGATTCTTCCTGTTCATATTCAGTATCAAAAAAGTCCTGTAGTTCTTTGACCAGCATTGCCGCATTAGCTAAATAAGATCCATCGGCAAGTTTTGAAAATTCAGCTTCCTCCAAATCATGCTCATCCTGAATATCACCTACAATCTCTTCAATAATGTCTTCAAGCGTAACCAAACCGGCGACTCCACCATATTCATCAACAACAATAGCAATATGAAGGTGCCGAACTTTAAATTCTTTAAGTAAATCTCTAATAATTTTTGATTCCGGAACAAAATACGGGCGTTTTAAATATTTATGAATATCAAACTTCTCCCCCGGCTCCGGCATTTTACTAAATAAATCTTTTACGTATAATATACCAGTTACTTTATCAATTGAATTTACAAAAACCGGATAGCGTGAAAAACCTTCCTTCAAAACTAATGATTGAATCTCTTGATATGAAATTTTTTCTTCGATTCCGGTAATATCAATTCTTGGTATCATGATTTCTTTAACAATTGTTTGGTCAAGTTGAAAAATCTGGGTAATCATCTCTTTTTCATCTTCTTCAACTATATTTTCGCTGATACCGGCTTCATCGGCAAGAGCTTCAATGGCACGTTCAATTATTTCATCTTTTTCTTCTTCGGTAGCATGTGCTTTTTCTCCGGATTTTTTTAAAGAATTACGATAAACATTTATAACCGGTAAAAACATTTTATATACAATTTCAATCAGCCATAATCTTTTTAACAAATTTAACGAAATCACATCACGCGAAGCTTTTCGTGGCAACAGTTCTACAAAGAAAATATATAAAAACCAAATTACTACTAACCCAATTGGGATAGAGATTTTAAGTGATGTGTGCAATTCATCTGATAAACTGCTCAGAAGGCTTACTGCAAATACGGAAATAACAATCAATACAAAAGACTTATAAATGATGGCAATTTGAGTAAATACTCTTGGGTCATCAGCAAGTTTCGTAATAAACTCTTTCCGTTTTTTCGAAACCTTTGGAAATAACAATTTCACTTCATCCGGATCAATAAAAATTGCCAACGAATATAACGAAACTATATATGCGGTAAAATAACCCATAATGATAAATAATATATATATCAATTCTGCCATCGGTTAGTTTTCTCCATATAAATAATCCCAGAAATACTCTTCCCGGACATTCATGATTTTTTCTTCATTCGGTTTTGCATGATCGTATCCGAATAAGTGAAGTAACCCATGCGTTATCAGCCTGATTAGTTCTTCAGATAAAGCCGCCTCATAACTCTTTGCCTGTTTTTTTGCAAAAGGAACAGATATATAAATTTCACCGAAAGTTCCTTCCGGTTCGTTCATTTCATCGATATTAAATGATAATACATCGGTAGCTATTTCTTTATTTCTATAATACGAATTGAGTTCTTTTATTTTAGCATCGGTCGTGAAAATAAGTTGAATAGAACAGGTACTAGCAGGGTCTGCTTCTTCTTCTATAAGCATATCAAACAGTTCTTTCATTTTTTTAACTGGAAGCCTGACTTTGGTTTCTTTATATATAACAAGTTTCATATTTAAGCTTCTGCTTGCTTATCGTCTTCATCTTTATCCGGATATTTTACACGATGGTGGAAAGCACCTATCAAAACTTTAGCAAAAGATTTTTTAATTTTGGCTAAATCACGGAGTGTTAACGGACATTGATCCAATTCACCGGATTGAAATCTGTCATCGATGATTTTTTGTATCAGATTATTTATCCGAGCCGGTTTAGGATTTTCAAGAGTTCTGCTCGCAGCCTCGACAGCATCAGCTAACATAGCAATACCAGTTTCACGTGTTTGGGGTTTTGGACCGGAATAGCGGAATTTTTCTTTGTCAACCTCTTCTCCGCTTTTTTGGGCTTTGTCATAAAAATATTTCATAACCATCGTTCCATGATGTTCTTCAATAAAGTTTAAAACTGCATCTGGAATATCATGTGCCTCGCCCAACAACCTTCCTTTTTTCACATGTGAACCTAAAATAATAGATGACATACTTGGGTTAAGCGTTTCATGTTTTGATTTTATTCCTAACTGGTTTTCAACAAAATATTCCGGAATTTCAATCTTTCCAATATCATGATAATAAGCTCCAACCCTGGCTAAGAGCGGGTTGCCATCAATAGCTTTAGCAGCCGCTTCGGAAAGATTACCAACACTGACAGAGTGATGATAAGTTCCGGGAGCTTCCATAGCCAGTCTTTTTAACAGAGTATGATTCATATCCGAAAGTTCCAAAAGAGTAAGATCAGTTGTAAATCCAAACAGAGATTCAAATACCGGTAAGATACCAATTACTAAAAAAGAACATATTACGCCGTTTAATAATCCATATTTAGTTTCTTCCAATATAGAGACTGCCGGCGAAAGCATTAAATTTTCAATTAGAGTTATATATACAACGTAAGCAAAAGCAGTTACAAATATAATTTTGAAAAAATTAGAACGCCTCCTAACTTCTCTTGAAATAAAACAACTAATATTCCCTACAAAAATAGTCATCAATGCGGTTGAAAAATCAAAGCGATGCATAATTCCAAGTAAAATTGCCAAAATAAAAGTACTGAAAATACCTACTTCTACATCATATAAAAGAGTAAGCAAAATTGAGAGAAAAGCCACCGGATACAGATAAGTTGAAAGCTCCCAATGATTGACCAGATTCACAAAAAATAATTGCAGAGCAAAAGCTAATAGAATTGCTAACAATTTTGTATTTGATGAAAACACTTCTCTCCTAAAAGTGAACAGAAACAGATACAACAGAGAAAAGGCACCTAACACCAATATAACTCTGGCAAAAGCCGGTAGCATCGATTTAAAGAAACCTTCCTGAACTGCCTGAGAACGAATAATACTTGTCATTTCCTTGAGGATTAATTCCTGGCGTTCATTGACTTTATTACCCACTCTAACAATAATATCACCTTTTTGCACTATTTCTTTGGTGTTGGATATTTCAGCTAATTCTTTATGAACTTGTTTATTATATTCTTCAAGATTAACTTTTAGGTTTGGCTGAATAAAACTTCGCCCAATCAAATAATAATATTCAACATCAATAGAATCAGTGAAATAAATTTCATTTAAAGACTTTAACAATTTTTGCTGAGCATTTGAAATATTTAAAAGCTTGGCTCTGCTATAAATATTTTCACTCTCCCCAATCCTGACAATCACTGATTTATTGGGTGATTTTGGTAATGCCGGTTGAGAACTTAGAACTCCAATTTTATAAATCTTATTTTGGAAAATATCTAATAAATGACTTTGAACTTTATTAAGACTATCTTTTGTGAGCGATTGAACAATTGCCGTTTCGGATAACATTGGGAAACTTACTGAAACTCTCCTGATAGCTTTATTACGATCATCCATATTAGATAAATCTAAATTATATTTAATCGTATCTACAAGAGAGAACATATTATTCAAACCGTTTTGAATAGCTCTTGTGACAGATGTATCATTATCCAAAACATAAGGAATAGCAATTTTGATTAAATCTTGTTCCTCTGTTAGTTCTTTTTCTGTTTTAAATACTGTTATTTGGAAAGGAGCTAAAATATCCTCAACAGCAATTTCGTTTGCACGAGGGACATCTAAAGGATCATATAAATTTTCACCCGGATATAAAATCCCTATTAAGAACGAAAAAATAATCAGAAAAAATATTTTAATCGCCTTCTTGCGAGGTGTCTGGATTGTTGATTGCCGACTCTCGCTTTGAACTTTAAGCAACCGTTTAATGCGGCGCTTTAATTTTAATAGTATTGAATACATGGCGAATTCCTTTTCGCCTATCCTTTCGATTTATTTTTATAATATTTTTCGTATGCTTTAATAATATCCTGAACTAATCGATGTCTTATCACATCTTTTTCTGTCAAATAACAAAATTCTATTCCCTGAATCCCTTTTAAAATTTTCTGAACTTTTACAAGACCTGATTTCCTTCGGTCCTCCAAATCTATTTGAGTAATATCACCGGTAATAACCGCTTTCGATTTTTCTCCAATTCGGGTTAAAAACATTTTCATTTGAGCATTGGTTGTATTTTGGGCTTCGTCCAAAACTACAAAAGCTTCATTTAATGTTCTTCCTCTCATAAATGCTAAAGGAGCAATCTCAATAACATCATGCTCTAAAAGTTTCTGAGTTTTATCCTGATGTAGCATATCATATAAAGCATCATAAACCGGTCTAAGATAAGGATCAACTTTGGCTCTGATATCACCCGGAAGAAACCCAAGCGATTCTCCCGCTTCAACTGCCGGTCGGGTAAAAACAATCTTGTTTACTCTTTTGGCTTGCAACTCTGCTACTGCCATCGCTACGGCAAGATAAGTTTTTCCGGTTCCAGCTGGACCAATGGAAAAAACCAAATCATTCTTACTAACTGCTTCGACATACTTTGTTTGCCCTACAGTTTTTGGCTTAATCGATTTCCTTAGCACATTTTGCATAAGAGATTCAGTGGAAATATCATTTGCAGGACCCTGTCCATTTTCCTGAACCATGCCTATAGCATAATGAAGATACTGTTCTGTTATATAATCACCTTGCTTTATTCTTGTTACCAGATCATTTAATAACCTGACAATCTTTTCAATCTCTTTTGGCGTACCATCTATTATAAGTTTTTCACCACGAGCAATCAAGGTACCGTAAAAGCTGGATTCTATTATCCGAAGAAAAATATCATTCTGCCCAAAAAGTAATCTCTGGTCGATTCCTTCAATTATAAAAGTGCGTAAGTTTTTATTTTCTGTGTCGTTACTCATATAAAGATTATTCTTCTTTTTTTCTTTCAATTAAACTAAGACCTAATTCATTTAACTGATCCTTATCAATATCTGACGGCGAACTATCCATCAAAGATATGGCATTGGCTGTTTTCGGAAAAGCTATTACATCACGAATCGTATCAGTTTTGGTCAT
>JAYEHE010000033.1:0-5876 GCA_034659415.1 Candidatus Zixiibacteriota bacterium
TGCATTATTCCCTGTTGAATCATACAATGGTATAGATGGTGGTGGATTTATTGATGTTGATCGTTATGGTTATACATATGATGGCCATCGCTCCGATGATGAATCTTGGGAAAATGATACCAAAAATCCAATCAATGGTGCTTTTTATTTACAGGATCGTTTTGAATGGTCTGGTATGATTGTTAGTGCTGGATTACGTTTCGACTATTATGACTACAAGACTGAACGGTTTAAAAACAACGAACAGCCCTTAAACCCTGATTCAGCTGATATAACTGATCCTAATGCTACTATTTTAGATCAGACAGATTTGGAGCCAAGTAAAACATATACTAAATTATCACCACGTTTGGGTATTTCATTCCCAATTAGTGATAAAACACAAATTCATGTTAACTATGGTAAATTTTTCCAGCGACCTGATTTGCTTCGTCTTTACGTAGGTTATGATTTCTACGAAAAGATGATTAACAGAGGTGGTTTCTATTATCCTTTTGGTAATCCAAATCTTGAGCCGGAGAAAACTACTCAGTACGAGTTTGGTTTCACTCATCAATTGAGTGATGTAGCTGTATTGAATTTCCAGGCTTTCTATAAAGATGTAACCGGATTGATGCAGGTTTATAACCAGCCGGCATTCCCGAAGAGTTTTGCCAGTTATCGCAACTCGGATTATTCAACTATCAAAGGGTTGGAATTCCAAATTGTTATGCGTCGGACTAATAATATCCGGTTGGATCTTAAGTATTCTCTTTCTTATGCAAACGGTACCGGTTCTTATGCTAACACCCAAAGCAATGTTGCCTGGGTCAATGCTAATGAACCGAAACAAACCGCTCCTTTATCATTTGATCAACGTCATTCTCTTTTAGGAGTAATCGATTTCCGTACAACTAAGGGTGAAGGTCCTAAGTTCGGAGATTATTATCCCTTTGAGAACTTTGGTGTTAATGCCGTAATTCAAGCCGCCAGTGGTACTCCTTATTCACCACAGACAGTGTTTAATGAAATTACTATGGCATCAACTTCACCAACTCCGGACGGTCCGCGTAACTCAAAATATACTCCCTGGACTTTCAATGTTGATATGAAGGTTGAAAGATCATTTGATATTAATAAATATAAAGTCGCTGCATATTTCTGGGTGAAAAACGTTTTCAATCGTGACAACGTTTATAGTGTCTATGAAAGTACCGGTGATCCTGACAATACCGGTTGGCTTAATACAGATGCCGGCCAGTCATGGGTTAATGGAACCGATGGTACTGAAGCAGATGCTACTGGATATACCGGAGCGGAAAAATATGAAATTAAATCCGAAAATCCGCAAAATTATGGTACCCCGCGTACTATCCTTGCCGGATTACGGTTTTCGTTCTAAGGGAGTAAGGAGTTAAATAATGAAAAAAACACTTTTAGTATTTTGTTTAATACTATTGATGGCGTTAGCTGTCTTTGCTCGAGCTCCCCAGAAATCGATGTCAAGCGACAGTAAAGCGACTATCTTGGATACTGATACCTGGATTGATGCAAACAAGATTTTGATGATCTTTTCAAATGATGGTGCTTTTGCAACCGATTTAGGTGGTATCCTGGTTAAAACTGATGGATTGTACTATCCTTATACTGATATTTCTTACATCTTTTCCGGTGAAGAAGACAGAACTGTTGTTTATGCTTCAGGTTTATGGATAGGTGCTGTAGATGATGGAACAAATGACACTTTAATCTGTTTGGCTGAATATTCAGAAGAATATACGCCCGGACCGATGGTTGGTGGAACTTTTGATCCTGCTTCAATGACAAATCCAGATTTTAGGGTTTATAAATTATATTCTGACAGTTTAGCTGATAATCCAAATGATGATTATACCAATTGGCCCGCTGACCAGGGAGCTCCTGTTGATGGAGATGGAAACCCGGAAATAATTGGTAATCAGTTCTTGTGGACAGTTTATAATGACGCTGATGCTACGGCTCATACCAATGGCTCAGGTAGTACTGAACCTCTTGGTATTGAAATTCAGCAATCAGTATTTGCATTCGATCGTGAAGACCCACTTGGTGAAATTGTGTTTATGCAATTTAAAGTCATCAATAAAGGCGGTAAAGATTTAAGGGATATGTATGTTTCTCTTTGGTCAGATCCTGATCTCGGTGATGCCGGTGATGACCTTGACGGTTGTGATACAGTATTATCGCTTGGTTATGTTTATAATGGTGATAATAACGATGGAAGTTATGGTTCAACTCCTCCTGCAGTTGGATATGACTTTTTTCAGGGACCATTAGAATTTACTGGTGATGATGCTGATACTGCGAAAATGTGGGGTCAAACATGGGCACAATATCGTAATTTACCTATGTCCTCATTTGCGAAATATATTAACGGTACTGACCCTCAGAACAAGACCGAGACATATAATTATATGCAGGGCCTAAAACCTGATGGTTCTGATTACACAGATAACAATGGTATTGTTACCAAGTTCCATTATGCTGGTGATCCAGTTGCCGGTACTGGTTCGTTGGATACTGATCCTGCTGACCGTAGATTTATGGTAACCACCGGACCGTTTGATTTTGCTCCAGGTGATTCTACCGAAGTTTTGGCGGCTATAATAGTTGGACAGGGTGGTGACCGTTTGTCTTCGGTTGCTGTTATGAGATATAATGATAAGTTTGCTCAGCTTGCTTATGATTTGGGCTTTGAACTTCCAGAACCTCCTGCGGCTCCGATTGTTGAAGCTCATGTTATTGATGGACAAGCTTCATTTGAATGGACTGATTATTCAGAAGATAACCCGGGTGATTACGTATTTGAAGGATATTCTGTCTTTCAAGGGGAATCAGCCGCTGGACCTTGGAAATTGATTGCTAATTATGATGTAGCCAATGGTGTCGCATTGATTCTTGATGAAGTTGTTGATCCTGCTTCTGGTGCTTTGGAACAAAAAGCTGTGAAGTTTGGTTCTGATAATGGTATTCAAAGATTTTTTGGGACAAACCATGACTATATTAGTGGCAGTACTCTAAATAATATAACAAAGTATTTCTATAAAGTAGAAGCTTATTCTTATAATTCAGATCCTCAAGCTGTCCCGAAAACAATGACATCTGCTACTTCGTTTACATTAACACCTTCGGGAGCATCTGCAGGAACTGATTATGACAAGGCGTATGGTGACACACTTGCCGTTACTCATACTTCAGGTATTTCAGATGGTAACGTTTATCCGTTCGTAATTGATCCTTTAGCTTTAACAGGTCACACTTATCATGTCATCTTTGCTGATGATGAAGAAGGAGATCCTGTTTGGCATATAGTTGATGCAACAACAGGGGTAACAGTTCTTGCAGACCAACCGAACCAAACCGGTGATCAAGACTATTTAATCGTTGATGGTATGTTTGTCAAAGTTGAAGGACCAGCATCTCCTGGTATGAAAGATTGGGATATCCCTGAAGGTACCCGTCGTTTTACCTGGGCTAATGGAGCCGATGGATTTGGATGGGAAGGATTTAATGGAGCAATCGGTTGGGGTGGCCCTGGTGATGTCTGGGGTGGTTTTGATCCAGTTCCTCCTTCAGAACACGTAAGTGTATTATTGAAATTAGCAACTGTCGCTACTGATGGTACTTTTGATGTAAATGATGAAAACGTATCATATGGTTACCGTTATATGAGAGGTGCTGGAGATCCTCCTGCAACTCCTGAAATTGGACCATTAATTACCAATCCTGATAGTTATGGATTCCAGGCATTTGAACAAAATGTTCCTCTTTCAGCTTGGAATGTGGATGTAGACCCACCTGAAAGATTAGCAGTTGGTTTTCTTGAAAACAATACTGCTAGTGGAGAATGTAATGGTTATTACTTTCCACCAGATTATAACGTTCATGATAATACTGCTGGTTCAGGTACTCGTGAATGGTTGTGGATATTTAAAGCTCCATACTCAGAAACGGCAAATCCTGATTATCAGTTAAATGCAACTGATGCTCCAATGCCAATTATGTGGTGGTCAACTGTTGCTCGTCGTGGTGATGTACCGTTCTCACCGGGAGGAACAGGAGAAGATCAATTCTTGATTCTCTCTAATCATATAAATACAGCTGTTGACACCTTTACTTTTGTAGCTGAGGCTCCGACAGTTGTTGCTACAGGAGAAGATCAGCTTGATAGAATCAAAGCAGTACCTAATCCGTATTATCTGTACTCTTCTTATGATGCCAGTGTATTCAATCGCCAGATTAGATTTACTAATCTGCCTGAAGAATGCACGATTCGTATCTTTAGTCTCTCAGGCGACCAGGTTGCTAAAATTGAAAAAGACAATACTGAAACTTGGACAAATTGGGATATATTGAATACGGATGGCGTTCCACTTGCTTCTGGTATTTATGTATATTTGGTTGAAGCACCTGGCTTTGGCCAAAAAGTCGGAAAGTTAGCTATTTTTGTCGAAGAAGAGCAATTAGGTCAATACTAAAGGAAGGAATAAAAAGTGAAGTTTAAATTTATGTTATTTTTTATTGTTCTCCTTGGGCTGACCTTTACTTCGGCCCTTGCTGGGAACTTTAATAAAGTAGGTACCTCTGGCGCTCAGGAATTATTGATTCCAGTTGGAGCACGTGGTTCATCTATGGGTGGTGCCTTAACGGCAAATTCTGAGGGGCTGGAATCAGTTTTTTGGAATCCTGCCGGGTTGGCAAGTATGGAAGGAACAGAGATAATGTTCTCTCATATTCCATATTTTGCTGACATTGATGTTAATTTTGGTGGTTTTGCAAAGAAATTTGAAGATTTTGGTACTCTTGCTTTTTCAGCAAAAGTAGTTTCAATCGGTGATATCGAAGAAACTACAACTTTAGAACCGGAAGGTACTGGAACATCTTTTAACCCGACTATGTCTGTTATTGGTGTTTCTTATGCAAAGGTGTTAACCGCCAATGTTTCATTTGGTGCAACATTTACTTATATCAATGAAACTATTTTTGATGTTAAAGCGAGTGGTATGGCTTTTGACGCAGGATTTATTTATAATCCGCGTTGGAGAGGTGTTTCTTTTGGAATGGTTATCAAAAATTATGGACCGACAATGAAATTTGACGGACCTGGTTTTGATCGTTCTTATGAAGAAGCCGGACAGCGTGTTGTTAGTCCTAATGCCACAGGTTTTGAGCTTCCAAGTTTTATTAAATTTGGTGTAGCTTATGACTTTATGGATGATGGTCCGAATTTTGCCACAGTGACCGGAAATTTTGTTTCTAATAACTTTTCTGAAGATCAGTGGCAGGGTGGATTCGAATATGTTTACGATTCTAAATATTCAATCCGCGGAGGTTACAACTATTCCTCTCAGGAAGACTATATTTATGGTCTTTCGTTTGGTGCTGGTTTAACTTACGAGGTTGGTGAATCAAATGTCACATTTGAATATTCTTGGACCGAAACAGAATTTTTCGATGCTAATCAATATTTTACTGCGAAAATTAATTTCTAAGTAGAATATTAGCTGATATGAAGCCGTCCGCCTTTGGCGGACGGCTTTTTTATTGTGCATTGATAAGCTCTAATTGAGAGATAGATGCCATTAAAGCATGTTCCACTCTTAATGTATAATCAGATAATTTGAATTTTTTGAACCCAAGAGATTTCATTATATCAATTTCAAACGGAACCCAGCCTCCTTCGGGTCCAATAGCAAGTAATATATTTCTGTCAGGTTTTTCATAAACAGAATTTATTGTGGCTGATGCTTCCATGTCAGGCAACAATTTGTAAATATTTTTATTTATGTCGATTTTATCAGGTAAGTAATCCTCAAAGAATGGTTTGAATTTTGTATGGAAACTAACATTTGGTAAAAATA
>JAYEHE010000034.1:0-5870 GCA_034659415.1 Candidatus Zixiibacteriota bacterium
TCTAACATTTGAGTTATACTTTAATATTTGAAAATTAATTTATTAGACCTTCGCAGATTTCTTTTGATTGGAATAACAAAGTGATATTTTCTCAAGAATTTCAATACTATTAAAAGGTTTTGCAATGAAACCATCAGCTCCGGATGCCATTGCTTTTTCTTTACTAAATTCGAGACTATTCCCTGTCATTAACAAAACCTGCATTTGTACGTACTTCGATTTTATTGCTTTGAGAAGTTCAACTCCAGACATACCAGGCATTTTAATATCTGAGACTACGACAGAAATATTTTGTTTTTCAATAATATCCAAAGCTTCGTTTCCATTAGAAGCATTAACAACTTTATATCCATCATTCTCAATAATTCTTTTTAATAAAGTTTTAATAACATCCTCATCATCAACAATTAGAATAGAACCAGGCAAGCTATCTATAATATTATTTATTTTGGGAATAAGTATTTCTTTTGTAAATGGCTTCACTAAAAAACCGGCAACACCAATTTTCATTGCTTTCATTACAGTTTTTTGATCATTAAGAGCCGTTGTTAATATAACTGGAATATTTTTGAATTTCTTATTGCTTTTCACATAATTCAATAACCCTAAGCCATCAATTTCAGGCATCATAATATCAGATATAATTAAATCTACCAATCCTTCTTTGTTCAAATACTCTATGGCATCTCTTCCATTTATGGCAGTAATAATATCATATCCTTGTTTCTTTAAAATTGATACTATTATTCTAAGAGAGACAGCGTCATCTTCTGCTACTAAAATTTCCATATTTCCCCATTAAAACCAATAATGTTACATTTCAAAATACTGTTTCAACTTCGGACTCTTTACACTTAAAAGAAAAATAGATTTCTCTTCACCTACATAAAAATCCTTTTTGGGCAGAACCACTTCGGGGTTCTGCCCTTATATATTGCATTTAATAGATAATTATTATATTAGAGCAAATCGATATAAAACCGTTTCTGCCCTAAGGTTATTTTCTTTATATCCATCAAATTCTCCTTGCTCACTATTCAGTCAAAGCAGTTTCGTGAGTTTCTTCGAGTGAATCATTAGAAACTTTGAATCTTGCAACTATCTGTTGAAGCCCTTCAGCATTTTTACTCAATTCTTCAGCGGCTGTAGCGGCTTGTCCTGCACCAGATGCTGATTCTTTAGTTGCTAATGAAACTTGTTCAATATTTTTGGATATTTCTTCTGCGGCGGCAGATTGTTCTTCTGATGCAGTAGCTATTTGTTGAATCATATCCAGCACGCGTTGTGAGCCATTTACTACTTCATTCAAACTATTACCAGCTTTGTCGGCAAGTTCTCTACCGGCAGTAACTTCATTTGTGCCGGTTTCCATTGAAGCCACAGCATCTTTGGTTCCTTCCTGAATTCCTTTAATCATACCAGTAATTTCGCCTGTTGCTTTACCTGTACGTTCGGCAAGTTTGCGGACTTCATCGGCAACAACGGCAAAACCACGTCCTTGTTCACCGGCACGAGCCGCTTCAATAGCGGCGTTCAAAGCGAGTAGGTTTGTTTGGTCGGCTACGTCATCGATAACGCCAATAATTTCACCAATCTCTTCGGCTGAGGTTGCCAATTTGCCAATATTATCTGATGATTCACTTACAACCTGAGCAATTCTACCCATGCCTTCAATTGTTTCACTTACAACTTGTCCACCATCTCCGGCGGTTTCGGCGGCACCTTTGGAGCCATCAGATGCATCATTAGCATTTTTAGATGATTCAACTATTGTTGCTGTCATTTCTTCCATTGCTACAGTAACCTGAGAAACCTGTTGTTCCTGGTTTTCAGCTCCTCTGGCAATTTGTTCAGCTGAGGCAGATATTTCTGCAGAAGCAGATGCAACCTCATTAGCGGCACCTCCAAGTTGGGTAACCATTCCGATCAGATTTGTATTCATTTTTTGCATGGATTTCGATATACTATCTTTAGAATCTAGTGAATCTTCTATTGCACTGCAAAGCTGTCCAATTTCATCCTTCTGATTCACGCCTATCAGTAGCTTTTTAGATTCTGGAATATTTTTAGTAAGATCATTATTGGAGATTGCTTCAATAACTTTTTCCATTTCATTAAATTCGCCATTCATTGCTTCCATCGCAGTAACCGATTTACTAATAGGTTGAGTAATTCCACGTGTGATAAAGAAAGCCGCAATCACACCTATCAAAATAGAAATTAATGCTAAAATAGACATTACCATTATTGAAGAATTTATTGTAGTATTGGTGGATGCTGTAGCATTATCTGATTGACTCTCAAAATGTTCTTTTAAATCAACAAGATATTTTTGGGTTTCAGTAACTGCTTTTCTTGTTTTTTCATGGTAAACAGCTAAAGCGGCATTCTGTTTATCAGCTGTTTCGTTCACCCATTGATCGGTATTATGGAAGCAAATTTCCAATTTATCTAAGGAAACAAGAACTTCATTTTGATAAATATTCTGAGCTTCAGTCCAATTACCGGATTTCTGAGCTTCAACCATCTTGGCGGCGGCTTCATGTAATTTACTATGTGGTTCTTCCCACTCTTGCAAATGTTTACTAAAATCTTTGTTATCAGAATTATAGCTATAGAACCATTTGCCGAATGCACATTTGCGCGGATCCAACCCACCATCAAAAACTTCTTTGTTAAGATTGGAGTTGGCTACATGTTTAATCCAGTTTAGATGATCAATCCATCGATTAGCCAAAAGAGATTGGAGTTGCATATCAAAATCAACATAATTATCCCCAATTTCAATTGCCGAAGTATGTAACTTTCTATGTGGCTCTTCTATCTTATCCAAAATAGAGGCAAGCTGTGGATCGTTGGCTTTCATTTTTTGTGTTTCCTCAGAGTACATCCATTTACCTAACCCACACTTGTGGTCATCTGTCGTAACAGTAATTTTATTTATATTATCATCAAGAAACAGCTCTGAAACAGCTTCCATCCACTTCAGATGGTCAACTTCCTTCTCGATAGCAAATGCCTGATTACCACATGCAATTTGTGCATCTCTTGATTTTTCACCAATATCTGTAAAGCCAACATAGTTATACAGGCTTATAACAACCACCAGTGCCAAAATTACGCCGAATCCGATGTAAAGTTTTTTCCCGATTTTTAAATCTTTCCAACTCATCGCAATTCTCCTTTGAATGTGTTTTAGTATTTTTTCAATTCATTTGATAGTTCTTCTTAACAATTTAAAATTTTATTATTTGCCTTCCCTTGAATAAAATTATTTTATAAGTTTTCCCTTTAGCATTTTATCGGATAAAATAGTCTAATAATTTAGTAACTTTTATGAACTTGTTATTTTGTCCGAAGTAACTTTTTTCCCTATTTCAGGGTACCTTTCCGCCATACATTCGGGACAAATACCATGTGAAAATTTTGCTTCTGAATGTTTACTGATATAATCTTCTACAGAAGTCCAATATTCAGAATCATCTCTGATTTTTTTACACCAGGCACAAATTGGAATAATCCCCTGTAATTGCTCAACATGAGCAAGTGTTTCCTCTAATTCTTCAATGTTGTTCATCATTGCCTTTTGTAGCCTAATCATTCGAATACCGGCGTTTATACGCGCGTTAAGTTCAAGAGCATTAAATGGCTTCGATATAAAATCATCTGCACCCGATGACAATGCTTCGGCAAGGTCTTCCGCCTTATTTTTAGCAGTCAACATAATTACATAAGTAAACGGATTATCTTCATTGTTTTTTATACTTTTGCAGACCTCAACACCATCTTTCTCTGGCATCATCCAATCCAATATAGCCATTTCAATTGACGAGGCATCTTGATAAGTTTTTTCGGCAGATTCCCCATCAATGCAGGCAATCACATCATGTCCGGCTTTTTCAAGCGTTGATTCAAGGAGTTTCCTCGAAAAAGCATCATCTTCAGCTATTAATATTCTCATAAATAATCCCTTTATTTTCTGTAATATTTTAATACTTGTAATATTATATCTGTGTTACGAAATGGTTTTTGTATAAACCCGTTAGCCCCAGCGGAAACAACATCATCCTGGCTAAATTCATTATGACCAGACATCAACAAAACTGGCATATCTGGATCTAATTCTTTAACATAAGCCAACAACTCAAAACCATCCATCTTGGGCATTTTGATATCAGAAATTACCATTGATATTTTGTTCTCTTTTAATTTATCAACAATTTCATTTCCATTTGATGCTTCAATTACATGATACCCTTCATTTATAAGGGTTCTGCAAATTATACCTCTGATAATTTCTTCGTCATCAACAACTAAAATAGCACCCGGACCGGATCCGATAGCTTTTTTTACTTTAGGAATTAGTATGGGTTCTTTTATTGGTTTCACAACATAATCAGCAATACCGAGCTCAATCCCTTTTACTATTGATTTCTTGTCATTAAGTGAAGTACAAAGAATAATTGGTATCCTGTTTAATCTCCTGTTTATTCTAACTTGATGTGCAAATGTAAAACCATCCATTTTAGGCATCATGACATCAGAGATTATTATATCTACCATATTTCCATCTTCTAAGAATTTCAGGGCGGCAATACCCGAAACAGCTTTTTCTACTTCAAATGAATTTTTTTGTAGTATCGCCGCAATAACTCTTAATGACAATTCATCATCTTCTACGATTAATGCTTTCATCTAACTCAGGACTTCCATTTTGTCTTGCAACTCATCTGCTAAGTCACTTATACATTTTTCTAATTTACTATAGGTAATTTCTGTATTATCTAAATCTTGATTGATTGCCATAGTTTCAAGTGCTATGATTTGGTCAAGAGATGAATTGGCACACATAGAACTCAATGAACCTTTTAGTTTGTGCGATGTTTTATGAAGTTCTTCTGAATTCTTATTTTTTATAGCTGTTTCAATATTTTCCATCATTTGAGGATATTGTTCGAGAAATATACTTATTAATTCTTTTACAAGATCCTCATCCTCACCAACTGTTTCATAAAATTGCGTGTAATCAAAATTCATAATATTCATTTTTTCTGCCTAATCTATGGTTGCCTACTAACTTGTTTTTCTGAAAGATATTTTAAAATACATTCTTTTAATTTTTTTACATTTATTGGCTTACTTATATAATCATCCATACCGGCGGCTAAACATTTTTCCTTATCTCCCTGAAGAGCATTTGCTGTCATGGCTATTATCGGTATAAATTCTCCGCTTATTTTCTGCATATCTCTAATTTTAGCAGTAGCTTCATAACCATTTAAAACTGGCATCTGAACATCCATAAAAATCATATCATAAGAAGATGCCTCAACACACTCTACCGCTTTTTGCCCATCTTCGGCTGTTTCAACTTGAAACCCTTCCTTATCCAAAAGCTTTTTAGCCAAAATCATATTGAATTTGTTGTCCTCGACTAAAAGAATTTTCTTATTAGTGCTTACAAAACTTTGCAAGTCATCAGATTCAGTACTGCTAACTTCCTGTTCTTTATGAATGGATATATCCACAGACTCATTAAAGGCATTTACAATTGCATCATAAAGAAATGACTGTTTGATAGGTTTGGACACAAACGACGAGATACCAAATTCCTTCAGCTTGTTTTTCTCAATCGACTGTCCAATCGAACTCAACAAAATAACGGGTAGCTCCTGTAATCGGGAATCAGAACGCATCTTTTTGACAAATTCCAAACCATCCATCTCCGGCATCAAATAATCCAAGAGGACAAGTTCGAAACCCTCATCACTATCTATTGCTCGATTTATTGCCTGCAAAGCTTCCTCTCCCGATGAAACCGCCGTGGGATACATATCCCAACTCTCTATCAACGAAATCAGGAGTCTGCG
>JAYEHE010000035.1:0-21052 GCA_034659415.1 Candidatus Zixiibacteriota bacterium
TGCAAGAGTTTTCCCATTGCACTCCTACGGTGTGTTTCCAACTTGCAAGAATTTTCCCACCGCAAGCGGTGGGGTACAATACGTTTTTTCTCTTTTGGGGTAACACGCTTTTTATGTTTTATTAAAATAGGCAAGTCTCTTCGAGACTTTCCCTACAGGTGACTGCCCATAAAATTTATCTCAGTGTAAAGTAGATACCGTCTTGGCTGTCTCTTTTTTCTTGGAGACATGACTTTTTTTATGCATCCAGGCAGGTCTCAAGACAAAGAGAGACCTGTCTAACTATGTTCACCTTTCACAGGAACGACAAAATAAAAAATGGAATTATTGAATCCAGTATTCATTATAGGTAGCCCATCCGCTTGCGGTGGGGTTGTACTCGGTAGCCCATCCGCACTCCTACGGCGTGTTTCCAACTTGCAAGAGTTTTCCCATTGCACTCCTACGGTGTGTTTCCAACTTGCAAGAATTTTCCCACCGCAAGCGGTGGGGTACAATACGTTTTTTCTCTTTTGGGGTAACACGCTTTTTATGTTTTATTAAAAATAGGCAAGTCTCTTCGAGACTTTCCCTACAGGTGACTGTCATTATATTTTTTATGCTGTCGTTCCTGTGAAAACAGGAACCCAGGTTTTCTTATTTTTTTTATTTCAAATTCTATTGCGTAGGCAAATCACCAATAAAGACAAAGAGAACCTAGATTCCCGATCGGAGTCGGGAATGACAAGGATTGTAGCCCATCCGCACTCCTACGGCGTGTTTCCAACTTGCGGTGGGGTCTTCGTATTTAGTTTTAAGGTCAAGTCTTCTGTAGTTTTTGAAATTATCTGTTTTCCCCTGAAAAATCTTCTGAACAAATGAAACAATAAGTTTGACATTTATGTTTATTTTAGACAAATTTGGGTTCTATGACAGATGAAAACGACAAACAAGATGATTTATCCAATGCTGACCGTTCGAATTCAGATGTAAACCATTCATCTAACGAACAGGAAGATTATGAATTTGATGAGGATAATAGTAAGGCTAAAAAAAGCTCTATGGGTTTTTTAGATCATCTTGAGGAGCTTCGCCGACGTTTGATTAAGTCCGTTTTGGCGGTGGTTCTTTTTTCGTTTGTTGCTTTTTATTTTGCTGATTATATCATGGAATTCATAAAAATT
This sequence comes from Candidatus Zixiibacteriota bacterium, assembly GCA_034659415.1. Classification (GTDB taxonomy): domain Bacteria; phylum Zixibacteria; class MSB-5A5; order GN15; family FEB-12; genus QNAD01. The sequence goes on from JAYEHE010000035.1 coordinate 1,164, forward strand.
CCTCTCCAGAATAAAGTAGAGCTTTATAATATAGCTGTTACCGGTTCATTTTACGCTTATCTGAAAGTGTCTCTAATTTGTGGATTTATAGTTTCATTACCGTTTAATTTCTATCAAATGTGGTCTTTTATTTCTCCGGGACTTTATGAGAAAGAAAAATTATTAATTGTTCCGCTTGTATTTTTTTCAACCGTTCTTTTTTTGATAGGTGCTTCATTTTGTTATGTAGTGGTTTTACCACTGTCTTTTGCTTTTTTAATTGGATTTTCTGGCGATGTTATTATTAATACAATTACTATTGGCAGTTATATTTCATTTGTAGGTTTACTGCTTATTGCTTTTGGGTTTGGTTTTCAAATGCCAATAGTCGCTTATGTTTTAGGGAAAATGGGGGTTTTGTCATATGAGTTTCTATCTAAGGGGAGAAGATATGCATTGATTACCATATTGATAGTAGGTGCAATTATAACCCCTCCAGATGTCTTTACCCAATTTTTATTGGCTATTCCACTGTATATTTTATATGAAATTTCAATTATTATAGTAAAATATACGTCAAAAAGAGATAAAGAATAAACTTTTCTTGGGTTTTTCTGTTATTTTTCTAAAGCTTTATTGGGCAAAGTTGACAAATTTGTTTGTATAAGTTACATTCTCATCGGAAGTTATGCGGGCGTAATTCAGTGGTAGAATGCAAGCTTCCCAAGCTTGACGTCGGGAGTTCGAACCTCCTCGCCCGCTGTTTTTTTATTTATGGAGATATCTGTTGAAAATTATTGATGTTGATCCTTCATCACCGCTTTTTGGATATATTCGTCCCGGGTATAAAATTTTATCGGTAAACGGGACTGAAGTTCAGGATGCTATTGATTTTTATTTTAAGACAACTGATGAACGGGTAAATCTTATTTTCAGTGATAATCTGGGGAAGAAGATTGATTTTGATTTTGATGAGTTAATGCCGGGTGAACTTGGATTGACTTTTGATGAAGACAAAATCAAAACCTGTGATAACGATTGCATTTTTTGTTTTATTAGACAACAGCCTAAAGGGATGAGAAGAGCATTATATATTAAGGACGAAGATTACAGGCTTTCTTTTACACATGGGAATTTTATTACTTTATCAAATACTACTGATGAAGATATTGAACGGATTATCAACCAAAGGCTTTCACCGCTATACGTTTCGGTTCATGCTACCGATGACAAACTTCGCCGATGTATGCTTTATAATGAAAAAATAGCACCAATCCTCCCAAGAATCAAGGAACTAACTGATAATGGGATTACTATTCATACTCAAGTAGTGTTATGTCCCGGTATCAACGATGGTAAATATATTGAGCAAACAATCAATGATTTAGCATCGTTATATTCTGGAGTTGAGACATTAGCGGTGGTCCCGGTTGGGCTTACTAAATATCGTGATAATCTTCCAAATTTAAGAACTTATAATCAGGATGAAGCGAGAGATATTATCAGCTATATTGACAGAATACAGAAAAGATTGTTAAAAGAAATAGGCACCCGTTTTGTTTGGGCGGCTGATGAATTTTATGTTGCGGCTCATATAGGTTTTCCTAATCAGGCATCTTATGAGGAGATGTCTCAATTTGAAAATGGGATAGGGATGGCAAGAGAATTTTTAACTAATTTTAATCGTAGAAAACGATTTTTGAAAAGTATCAATTCAAATAAAAAAGCTCTGTTTCTTACTGGTTATTCTGCCTATCCATTTTTAACAGAAAATATAATTCAATATCTTAAACTGCAATTGAAACTCAATGTTAAATTTGAACCCGTAAAAAATGATTTTTGGGGAGAGACGGTAACAGTTTCAGGGTTATTGACAGGCAATGATCTGCTTCGATATGCTATGTCATATGAGAAAGAATTTGATGTTTTAGTGATACCCCCAAATTGCTTAAATGATGAATATCTATTTTTGGATAATCTATCTTTAACCCAATTTGAAGCCGAACTTGGGAAACCGGTTGTTTTAGGCCAATATGATTTGGCTGATACTCTTAAGGAAGTGTTTAAATAATATGTTTACAATAGCTTTAGTTGGAAGACCAAATGTAGGAAAATCTTCGTTATTTAACCGGATACTCCAAAAGAAGATTGCGGTTGTTGATAGTCAGCCTGGGATTACCAGAGATAGGAATTATGCTGTTTGCGATTGGAGTGGAATTAGTTTTAATCTTATTGATACAGGGGGAATGGTCCCCAATTCTGAAGATCTGATGGAAAAGATGATTTCTGATCAAACCGAATTTGCTCTGCATGAAGCAGATTTGATTATTTTCATAGTTGACAACCAAGTTGGTGCTGATCCGATTGATAGGGAAATTGCCCGTAAACTTAATAGGGCAGATAAAAAATTGATTTTGGTAGCCAATAAAGTTGATAATGAGACTGTTGAAGGGGACATATATGATTTTATGAAATTAGGATTAGGGGAGCCATTGCCTGTCTCGGCAACTATTGGATTAGGGATAGGCGAATTATTAGATAGAATAATAGAATTATTGCCAGAGCAAATTAAATCTGATGACGGTGATGCCGAAATTATTCGGGTTGCATTGGCGGGAAGACCTAATGTGGGGAAATCATCATTTATTAATGCATTATTAGGTGAAAACAGGTTGATTGTAACGCCTATTGCAGGAACAACACGCGATGCTGTTGACACTCCTTTTGAGCATGATGGACAGAAATATATTTTAATTGATACTGCCGGTTTGAGAAGAAAATATAAAATACATGAGAATATTGAGTTCTATACATCATTAAGATCAAATAGAGCTATCGAAAATTGTGATGTTACTTTGGTGATGATTGATGCTTCCGATGGCATCACAGTTCAGGACCAGAGGATATTGGAACAAGTTTTTTCTGTTAGAAGGCCTGCATTATTACTGATAAATAAATGGGATTTGGTTGAGAAAGATTCTCGTACAGCTGATGAATTTTCTAAAGAGGTTGTAAGTGCATTGGCAAAATATGGGCATTTGCCAATGATTTTCATATCTGCTCTTACCGGCCAACGAGTTGAAAAAGTTCTTTCATTTACAAAGAAAATTTACCATGAAGCTCGTAAAAGAATTCCAACTCCAGCCTTGAATGACTTTCTTCAAGAAGTAGTCAGCAAAAAACATCCGCCTGCAAAACAGGGGAAATATATAAAATTTCATTATGTAACCCAGTCCGAAGTCAATCCGCCAACTTTTATTTTCTTCTCAAATCGCCCGAAAATGATAGCTAAATCGTATATAAGCTATCTTAATAACCAAATTAGGGATAAATTTGGTTTTGAGGGCGTTCCTTTCCGCGTCAAATTCAGAAAGAAATAATAATCATATTTAATTCCCAAAACTAATAATTTTTTACATCTAACTGTTTAAGAATATTACCCATCTGACGATAATGTTTTTATGTTAGATAACACATCAGATGTTCAACAATTATACAGAGTTGAAGCAATGCTTGAATCCTGTCGTGCTGATTTACGCGATATATCAACGATGGGAGCAGTGATAACATCAATTCATAAAATAGATGCAGTACTTTCTGTCGCTATGGATATGGCAATAAGACTGGTTAACGGCGAAGTCGGTTTAATAATGCTTGAAGAGGACAATGAATTATCACTTAAGATTTCATGGGGTGTTGATGATACTTTTGTTAAATCTTTGATATACCAAGATGATGAAGATATTGCATCGTATTGCTTCAGGGCTCAAGAATCAGTTCTTTTGAATAATCTTGGAATAAAAATTGAAAATGGTCTTAATATCAATTCGATAATTGCCGCCCCAATTAAGACCTCGGATAATTGTTTTGGAATTGTAGTAGTTATTAATAAAGCTGATGAATCTGAATATTCAAATGATGATAAAGAGTTACTGGAAAATCTTATAAGTTTTGTAGCAGTTGCAATTGACAATTCACTATTAATGAAGGAAAAACTACTCAGGCAAAAAATTGATCAGGAGATGGCTATTGCCAAACAGATTCAGGAAACTATTCTTCCGACAAGTATTGACACTGTACCTGAGTTAAATATTGGAGCAGTTTATTTTCCTGCAAATGATGTTGGTGGAGATTTTTATGATATTATAAAAATTGATGAAAAAAATATTATGGTAATTATTGGAGATGTTTCCAGTAAAGGAATTCCTGCCGCAATGGTAATGTCGGCGGCAGCCGCAATAATCAAAACCAAAGTAGCGGAATGCCCGAATATTGAAATTTTTCAATTGGCTGAATTTGTTAATGATTCTTTATCTGAACAAATAATTAAAGACAAAGAAATGTTTGTGACTTTATTTTTCAGTAAATTCGATTTTGAAAAGAAGGAATTAACTTATTGTAATGCAGGTCATGTTCCTGGATTATTTTGGGATAACGAAAAAAAGAGAGTAGTTGAATTGCCCGAAGGCGGTACTATTGTTGGACAATTCCACGGAATTCCTTTTAAACAGGGCTCTCGCAGGTTAAAAGCTGGTGACAGGTTATTTGTTTTTACCGATGGTTTAACCGAATCGGAAGATGCAGATGGCCAATTGTTTGGCAGAGAACGTGCTGAACAGGTCTTTTATCATGAGATTGGCTTACCTCCTAAAGAGTTTTGTTCTAAGGTAAGAGAATGGGTTGACAAATTTGCAGAGGGCGCCAAAGAAGAATCTATCGATGATTTCACTATTCTTCAAGTGGAGGTGAAATCTGATGATTAAGAAAGAATTTGTCTATAAATCGATATCTGAGAGCGAAAATAAAATGCTTGATGATGTTGAGATGTTTTTGGATGAGAACAAAATAAGCGGAGAATTGAAAAATAGATTCATGCTTTGTGTGTCAGAAGCATTTACCAATGCCTTAGTCCATGGAAATAAATTGGATCCCAATAAAGAAATTAAAATTAAATATATGTTAAGTAATACTACATTAAATGCCGATGTAATTGATGAAGGGCACGGTGGTGTTGAAAAAGTAAACAAAAGAAAACGCCCTGAGTTATTGGCTGAAAGCGGTAGAGGAGTTGGATTGATAAAGCATTATAGCAGTTCATTTGTAATATCTGAAAATGAAGAAGGTGGGCTGCAACTCAAAATTGTTTTTGAAATAAATAAAGAAAGAGTTAATTGTACATAAATAGGAGGAAATCATGGAAATTAAAGTGAAAAATGAAGGACAAGTCTGTGAAGTTTATTTAATCGGAAGGCTTGATTTGGCTAGTGGAACAAATTTGAAGGAAGAACTAAAAAAAATATTTGACCAAGATAAGAATATGATTCATCTAAATTTGAATGAAGTTGAATTTATCAATAGTTCAGGCTTAGGATCGTTGGTGTCAATTATGAAAGAGGTCCGTCTGAGAAAAGGAAGATTAACTCTTTCTAATTTAGCAAGTTATGTCAAAGAAATTTTTGAAATTACCCAGTTGTCACATATTTTTGAAATTTATGAAACTCAAGAAGAAGCTATGAGTTCATATCAATCCGTAACAGCAAATTAATTAGATTTAGATTCCAAATTGGGGTGACATATGAATGATCTTGTTGAAAGAATTGGTGAACTGCTTTCAAAATTACAATCTTCGGATTACCTTGAAAGAGAAGAAGCAGTTGAGGAGTTGGGGAATTATGATACCGACGAAGCCGTTGCAGGTTTGGTTATTGCTATCGAAGACCCCAATCCGGGTATAAGAGAGTTAGCCGCTGAGCATCTCTCGAAGATGAAAGGGGATACGGCTCCCAAACTTTTAATTCACTTTTTGGGAAATGACGATATTACTGCAAGAAATTTAGCGGCTGAAATATTAGTTAAGATTGGCTCTCGGTCAGTACCTTATTTAATTGAACAAGTTGATGTAGATGATTACGATGTAAGAAAATTTATTGTTGATACGTTAGGTCTTATCAAAGATGAAAATTCTGTTGACGCATTGTGCCAAAAGCTCTGGGATGAAAATATCAATGTTATCTGTTCTGCCGCTGAAGCTCTTGGAGAAGTAGGCAGCCCGAAAGCAATTGATGCATTAGTTGCAGTTTTTGAAAAAATAGAAGATGTACAGCCTCAGGCTCTTGAAGCATTGGGGAAAATAGGTGATACACGAGCGTTGGAGCATTTGTATAGGTTTATTGAGACCGATGATCCTATCATTCAATATGCTGGAATTGAAGCAATTGGTAAAATTGGTTCTCCTTCCTCAATGAAAGTTTTGTCTAAATATCTAAATGATGAAGATGAATCAGTCTCAGAACTTGCTTTAATGGCTATTATAAATATTAGTAACAGCACCGATGGTAATATAGACTTTGACATTCCTTTGGATAAATTCTCTAAATTCCTATTCAATGGCGTTAAAGAAAAAGATCCGGAAATTACAAGTTTTACTATTAATCGTCTAAAAAATTGGTTCGGTCATGATGTCATCTATAACTTAGTTGATGTTTTGGATGCTGTCGATGAAGAGAATCAAAAATTGATAATAGAATCTCTTGGGCAAGTCGGCGGTACTGCTTCAACAATGCTTATTAAAAAATTCAAAGAGTCTTCAGTCGAAATCAAAAATATTATTTTAGAAATTATAAAACAGTTTATAGATGAAGATATAGCGAAAAAGCTGATGGAATTTGTTGATGATGAAGATCCGGGGATAAGACAAAAGTTAGCACATATGATTGGTTCTTCATATTTGCCCGAAGCATTGCCTGTATTAAAGAAGATGGCTGGAGATGAAATTGGCCACGTCCGTTCTGCTGCATATGCCGCTTTAGGGTGGTTGTGTACAGAAAATGAAGTGGAATTTTTGATGAAGGGTCTGGATGATAAATTTGTAGATGTAAGAGAAGCTGCAGCTGGAGCTATGATAATGATTGGTACCGAAGCAGTTGTGGAAAAATTCAGGAAATTTTTATTTGATGAAAATATTGAGAAGCAACGTATCTCTGCATTGTCATTAGGTATGATTGGTGATTCAACGGTTGTTAAGCCTTTGATTGAAGCTATAAATCACCCAGAAGAAGAAATCAGACGTTCATCTATTATTTCTCTTGCTCGTATTGGAGATGATAGAGCAATTGAACATATTGTTGTTGCTCTTAATGATGAATCAAAAGCAGTTAGGAAGTCAGCAATTAATGCACTAGTTATATTACAACGACAAGAATGTGTGCCGAAAATTAAATTCTTGTTGGATGATGAAGATTTATGGATCAGGTATCATGCTATTAATGTAATTGGTGATTTTAGAAATAATGAATTTAGCGAATATGTTCTGCCGTATTTGAATGATGAGCAGGATGTTATAAGAATTGCTACCATGAAAGCACTATCTAAAATGGGATGCAGAGAAGCAATGTCCACAATCGATCAATTCGCAAATGATTCTAACGAAGATATTGTTAATGCGGCTCATCAAGCTATTACAGTTTTGGACGGAGAAAAGTAACAATGGAAAAGCATTCTATCCTTGTTGTAGATGACGAACTATTAATCAGAGATTTACTTTATGATTTTTTTAATAGTCAAGGGTGGGAAGTAAAGGTTGCTGGGGATGGTGAAAAAGCTATGCAAATAGTTGAGAACGAACAGGTTGATTTAGTTCTGACTGATATAAGAATGCCCGAGATGGATGGACTTATTTTAACAAAACAAATAAAAGACAATCATCCTGAATTACCTGTGGTTGTTATGACCGGATTCCCATCGGTTGATACTGCTGTTGAAGCACTTCGGAGTAAAGTCGCAGATTATATAGTTAAGCCATTCAATATCAATAAGCTTTACAAAGTTATTGAAAAAGAATTAGGCAAATAAGGGAGCTATTTTTTAGTTATTTAAAGGAATAAATATGTTGTCAAACAGTTCCAAAGAACCAGATATGAAACGTGAAGAGTTCATCATGATCAGAGATTATATCCATGAAAAGAGTGGGATGTTCTTTGCAGAAAACAAAATGTATTTGGTGAAAAATAGATTAGTTAAAAGAATGGCAGAACTCGACATAAAGGGTTTTAAGGATTATTTCTTCCATGTCAAATATGACACATCATTAAAAGAATTCAACCATTTGATGAATTTAATGACGACAAATGAAACCAGTTTTTTCAGAAATGAGCCTTTACTGCTTTCGTTTCAAGATGAAATAATGCCATTAATAATTAAGCAAAAGACAGAAAAGAAAACTCCGAAATCCGTGAGAATATGGTCTGCAGGGTGTTCTACTGGTGAAGAGCCATATACTTTGGCAATGATAATGCTTGAAAAACTTAAGCAGTATCCCGGATGGAATTTGGAAATAATTGCCAATGATATTTCTGAGGATGTACTTCGGAATGCAAGAAAAGGCGAATACTCCGGTTTGACATTAAGAAATATCAAACCTGCAATGCTTGAAAAATATTTTACTAAGGATGATAAGCTATATAAAGTAAAGCCGGAAGTAAAGTCTATTATCAAATTTTCGCATATGAATTTGAGTGATGATAAAAGGTTGTCAATGCATAAAAATTTTGATGTGATTTTTTGCCGAAATGTTATGATATATTTTTCGGATGAAGTCAAAAAGAGATTGGTCAGAACATTTTATAATGCATTAGTTCCGGGTGGACACTTTTATATTGGACATTCGGAAACTCTACATGGTGTATCAAAAGCATTTAAACTGAATTATTTGAAAAATGCATTAGTTTACCAAAAAGAAGTTGTGGGAACAACTTCAGAGGTGAAAAAGAGAGAGTTGAGGACTACAACGCTTTTGAAGTCCAATGCAAAACCAAATGCCGGAGCTAATAGGGCTATTGATCTTCTTAGCCAGATTAAAAAACCGGCAGGAGCAGCAAAATAATGAATTATATATATACAGGAACAAGTTTATGGCACAAACAATATTAGTAGTAGACGACTCTCCCACGGTGGTTAAGTTCGTTTCCTTCTCTTTAAAGAAGAGTGGTTACTCGGTTGTTACTGCCTGTGATGGGATGGATGCTTTAGAGAAGATTTCCAGTCTTGCAAGCGATGTAAGTTTGGTTATTACTGACCTTAACATGCCAAATCTTGATGGGTACGGTTTAATCTCTTCTTTGAGAGATAATTCTGAACATCAGGGCACTCCGATAATAATATTGTCTTCGGAGGATGCGGAAGAGGACAAAGATAAGGGACTTCAGGTTGGTGCAACTTCCTATCTGGTAAAACCATTTAAGTCTTCTGTTTTATTAGAAGAAGTATCGAAATTTTTGAAATAACATTATTTGTAAAATGGAGGCAATATGGCAGATTTAAAAATTCTTGCCGTTGATGATAGCCCTACAATGAGGCGGATTATTGTTAACACGCTAAAAAGAGCAGGATTCAATGAAGTTATCGAAGCTGGTGATGGTAAGGATGCTTTGGCTAAATTGAAAGCCGAAGATATTAACTTTATTATTACTGATTGGAATATGCCGGAAATGGATGGATTAACATTGGTTAGTAATATTCGTGGTTCGGAAGAATATAAAAAACTTCCAATTTTGATGGTAACGACTCGTTCCGTCAAAGATGATATAGTTGAAGCTCTTAAAGCCGGAGTAAATAATTATATAGTCAAACCGTTTACGCCGGATACTTTAAAAGAAAAAATCAATGAAATCTTAAACGCCTAACTTCATTGGAGGAAAAAATGGTTAACGAGAGTTTGCAAGATAAAATCAAGAATGAAGTTGTCGTATTGGCGTCTTCTTTGAAAGAGATTGTTGATAAATTTAATAAGTTGCAACATCCGATTGTTGAATCTCATGAAAAGGTACCTCAAGCTACTCAACAACTTGATAAAATAAGTGACCAAACGGAAGTCGCTACTCAAAAAATGTTGGATACGATTGAGGCTATTACAGAACGAGAGCAGGATGTTTTAGAAGGGCTTAAGGGAATTATTGATTCTGATGTAAATGACACAATTAAATCAGAAGTAAATAAATTAACTGAAAAAGTAGATGCAAATGTTAATGATGCGTATTCGATAATGGATGCTCTTCAATTTCAGGACATTACCTCACAGCAGATGGACCATGCCGCTTCATTATTGGAAGATATTGAAACGAAATTGAATAATATTATAGTTGTTATGGATGGAGAACAAGAAGCGAAAGAGCCTGTTGAAAAAAAGGTAAGAGCTTATGACCCTCATGCTGATGTTTATGATAAAAAAACAAATCAAGACGAAATTGATTCTTTGTTTAAACAATAAATTTAATAGGAATAGATATGTCATCAGAAGATGTAGATTTTGAAATGGATGAGATGCAGGAAATTATTGATGATTTTCTGGTCGAAGCTGACGAACTTATTACTTCGTTAGATAACAATTTTGTAACTTTAGAAACAAATCCAAATGATCTTGAAATGCTGAATGAAATATTTCGGGCAGCTCATACAATCAAAGGTACATCGAGCTTTCTCGGACTTGATAATGTAACTACTGTTTCTCACAAGATGGAAGATATCCTTAATAAACTTCGTAAAGAAGAAATGACCCTTAATCCTGAAATAATGGATGTCCTTCTGGAAGCTACCGACATATTGAAAGTTTTGCTTGATAAAGTCAGAGCTGGTGAAGGTGATAAATTTGACACGGCTGAAATATTAAAAAAATTAGTAGCTGTCAATGAAGAAGGTGAACCTAAAGAGGATAATTCAGAACAAAATATTGAAATTCCGACTGAAACTGAAAAAAATACTGAAGATAATTTATTGGAACAATTAGAAAATGTTGAATCTGAAAAATTGTCCGATAATGTAACTGAACAATCAACAGATGTATCAAATGATGAACAAAAAGATTTGAATGTTGAAAATACGACAACTCCTGAGCCTGATAAAAAGGAAGCAAAGACTCAACCTGTAAATAATTCTGTCAAAAAACCGAAAGCTGATCAAACAATAAGAGTAGGGGTTGATCGTCTGGATTCATTGATGAATATGATGGGAGAATTGGTTCTTGGAAGAAATAGTTTGGCTCAATCTTTAAATACATTAAATTTGGAACATGTAGGCGACACTCAATTAGAGCAGTTAAGCCAATCAGTCAGTTCAGTTAGTTTTATTACTACTGAGCTTCAAATGGCTGTTATGAAGATGAGAATGCTACCTATTGGTAAAGTATTTAGTCGTTATCCAAGATTGATAAGGGACCTTTCTCGTGAATCAAAAAAACAGATTGATTTGCAAATTTTTGGTGAAAGTACAGAGCTTGATAAGTCTGTTATTGAAGAAATTGGTGATCCATTAGTTCATATTATTCGAAATTCTTGTGATCATGGTATTGAATCCCCGGAAGATAGAGTTGCAAAAGGTAAATCTGCAAGGGGAACGGTAAAATTGAGTGCAACTCAGGAAGGCTCAAGTATTGTAATTACAGTTGAGGATGATGGGCGTGGTTTTGACTTGGAAGCAATCAAAATAAAAGCAGTAGAACGAGGGTTAACAACATCTTTAGAACTTGAGAAAATGTCCAACAAGGAAATTTTTAGTTTTATTTTTGAACCTGGATTTTCTACCGCCAAGAAAATCACCGATGTCTCCGGTCGTGGAGTGGGGATGGATGTTGTTCGCACCAATATTCTTAAATTAAACGGTTTAGTAGAACTTAATTCTGAAGTTGGAGTTGGAACAACAATTACAATAAAATTGCCGCTTACTTTAGCGATTATTCAAGGTTTGCTGGTTGAGGTTGATAAAGAAATTTTTATACTACCTCTATCATCGGTCTATGAAACGGTTAAGACGGAAAATTTACAGATTCACTATGTTAACCAAAAACCTGTAATTAAACTTAGAGATGATATTATCCCTATGATGAATCTTAACCAGTTGTTGGACCTTGATAGTGGATGTTATAATATTGACGATAAACCTTATGTGATAATAATTGGTTTAGCTGATAAAAAATTGGGTATTATTGTTGATAGATTTCTCGGTCAAGAAGAAGTGGTCATAAAATCTTTAGGTAAATTTCTTGGGAATACTGAAGGTATTGCTGGAGCTACTATTCTTGGTGATGGTCGGATTCGACTAATAATTGATATGATAGGATTATTTAACGTCGCTAAAAAACTAGCCTAATAGGATATCCAAGTGGCTATTTCTTCTAATAAAATAATTCGAATTCTCATCGTAGATGATTCTGCTTTCATGAGAAAAGCTATATCTATGATGCTCGAAGAAGATCCTCAAATAAAAATAATCGGGACAGCCAGAAACGGTAAAGAAGGTGTTGATAAAGCGCTTGAATTAAAACCAGACCTAATCACCATGGACATTGAAATGCCTCAGATGGATGGTCTTACTGCATTAAAACAGATTATGGAAACAAGCCCGACCCTTGTGATGATGTTGTCATCCTTAACTACCGATGGTGCCAGTGCTACCTTGGATGCTCTTGAATTAGGTGCAGTTGATTTTATTCCAAAACAATTATCATTTGTTAGTCTTGATATTGTAAAAATTAAAGAGGAATTATTAAGAAAAATAAAAGATATTGTGAGCCGTAAAAATGTATTGATGGCTCAATATCGCAGTAAAAAATTTACTAAACTAAAAAGTCCAGAAAAAGCCGAGAATAAATTTGATAATAAAAAAACGGCATCGGTTTCAATCTCAAAATCATTGGCAACACCCAAGAGAAGTCATTCAATAAGTGTAATTGCAATAGGCTCTTCAACAGGAGGTCCTCCGGCTCTTCAAGCTGTAATTCCAAAATTACCAAGAAGTTTGCCAGTAGGAGTTGTAATTGCTCAACATATGCCGCCTAACTTTACAAAGTCAATGGCAGAACGTTTAAATTCTTTGTCGCAAGTTACTGTTAAAGAAGCCCATGGGGGGGAAGAGATTACTCCGGGTACTGTTTTTATAGCTCCGGGAGGACAGCATTTAACGGTTAGGAAAAATGGTAATAGAGCATATACTGTTGTAAGCTCATCTCCGAAAGATGCCCTTTATAAGCCATGTGTTGATGTTATGCTCGATTCAGTTGCAAATGCTTATGGCAGGTTTGGAATGGGTGTTATTTTAACCGGAATGGGTAATAATGGTGTTGTGGGGATGAGAAATCTAAAAAGCAAGGGTGGTATAGTAATTGCCCAAAATGAAGAAACCTGTATAGTATATGGGATGCCAAGAGCTGTCATAGAAGCTAAAATAGCTAATCATATTAGTCCTATCGATAATATAAGTAATGAAATTATAAGTTATTTTTAATTATTTTTTGTTGAACTATATTTTTGCTCCATCTATTATTTTAAATAATGATGGAGATTTTTCATGGATGAACAAAAAAAGACAACTTCAAATTTTACTGTAGAATCAGACCAATTATCTAAATTTGCAGATTCGTATGAATCATTCAATAGAATTATCAACTCGTTGCAAAGGAAGTATATTGAACTCAAAGATGAGTTTTCCCAACAAAATGAAGAATTAACTGTAACTAATTCAAAATTAATGGATTTGAGTGACAAAAATATGGTTGCCACTGAATTTTTGAATAGTATTCTTAATTCAATTTCTATTGGGGTCATTGCTGTTAATCAGAATGGAAGAATTACTCATTTTAATCCAGCGGCTTCAATAATTTTGGGTATTCCTATCAAAGAGCCATTAGGAAAACATTATCGGGATATTATTCCTCCCGGAAATCCAATCTCTGCTAATGCTTTGAGAACAGCAGAATCATCACGCTCAGTTGACTCGGTAGAGAAGAAGACGGAACTGGAAGATGGTACGATGCTTAATTTGAATGTGTCAACTTCGCTCCTAAAAGATAGTAAGGGAATAACTCAGGGAGCTGTGGAAGTATTTCAGGATTTAACGAAAATCAAGAAAATGGAACAGGAAATTGCCCGTTTAAACACTCTTGCGGCTTTAGGTGAAATGGCGGCTACGATTGCCCATGAGGTAAGGAATCCTCTCTCAGGCATTAGCGGTTTTGCGGCATTATTAGAGCAAGATCTGGACGAGAAAGATCCCAGAAGGAAATTAGTTAAGAAAATTACCAGAGGTGTTAATAATCTGAATAATACGGTAACTTCTTTATTAAATTATACAAAACTTGATGAAATCAATAAAACAAGTGTTGATTTTAAATCTTATCTGAATGAAACAATTAGGCAATATTGTCAGGAAAATCAGGAAAAAATATCTGGCTTGAAATTTGATGTAAGCACAAATAAGATAAAAGAGAATGAACAGATACCTGTCTTATTAGATAAATTACTTTTCCGCCAGGTTTTTTATAATATTTTTAGTAATGCTTCGGAAGTATGCGGTAAGGGCGGAAAAATTTCTATCTCATATCAGAAAATGGCAAGGCAAACAGCTGTACAAAAATATTCCAAGCGTCTTATGTTGGGTGTCGATGAAACAGTTTTGGAATTAATCATTTCAGATGATGGTAGTGGAATATCAATGGAAAATTTGGATAAAGTTTTCGCTCCGTTTTTCACAACCAAACAGGATGGTAACGGATTAGGGTTGGCTATATCATGGAAAATAGTTAAAGCCCATAGTGGAGAAATTTTTGCCGAAAGCAGTTCTAAAAAAGGTACTGCTTTTACGATACTTTTACCGGTGAAAATAAATTGCGATTAAATGGAGTAATTAAATGAAGCTTTCAGTCTTAGTTGTTGATGATGATAAATTAGTCAATGAGTTCTTAATCGAAACATTAGAGCGAGCTGGATATTTGTGCAAATCTGTTTTTTCCGGTGAAGAAGCTGTTGAAGAGTATTCACAAAAGACTTATGATATTGTCTTAACCGATTTGAAAATGAAAGCCATGGATGGCATTACTCTTATCAGTAAATTGAAAAAGATTGACCCATCTGCTGTAATAATAATGATGACAGCTTACGGCACCGTTGAAACCGCAGTAAAAGCGATAAAATTGGGTGCGTATGACTTTTTGTTAAAACCTGTAATGCCGGCAACTTTAGGACATATCATAAATAGAGTATCAGAAATGCTTCAACTTCGTGCAGAAAATAGAATGCTTAAACAGGATATTTCAAATAAGTTCCAGAATATGATTGGCAAATCGAAACTTATGAAAAATGTTTTCGATATGATTCAATCAATTGCGTCGGCAAGATCAACCGTGATGATTACAGGCGGTTCAGGAACTGGTAAAGAAATGGTTGCCAGGGCGATTCATTTTATTTCTGACAGGCGGGAAGGTCCGTTTATTAAATTAAATTGTGCGGCAATACCGGAAAGTTTGGTTGAGGCTGAATTGTTCGGATATGAAAAGGGTGCTTTTACTGATGCCAAAAAAATGAATCGTGGTCGATTTGAGTTGGCTGATGGTGGAACATTATTATTAGATGAAATCTCGGAAATGCCTATAAATTTACAGTCTAAACTCTTAAGGGTGATTCAGGAAAGGGAGCTTGAAAGAATCGGTTCCGCGCAGACAATTAGTGTAGATGTCAGAATTGTTGCTACTTCTAATAGAAATTTAAGAGAGTTTATTGCCAACGGTAAATTTAGGGAAGATTTATTTTTCAGGTTGAATGTAATTCCTATTCAATTACCTGGATTGAGCGAGAGGATTGAGGATGTGCCTCTTTTAACCAAACATTTTATCGAAAAACATAATCGTGAAAACAATAGGGCTATTAAAGATATTGAACAATCAGCGCTAAAACTATTAATGTCTTATCATTGGCCGGGAAATGTCAGGGAGTTGGAAAATATAATTGAAAGAGCTGTGGTGATAAATAAATCTGATATCATTACTGAAGATGATTTTCCTATTGAGTTGACTTTAGGAAAACTTTCAGAGAATGTTCCTTCTCTTGATGTACCAATGAAGCTGGAAGATGGAAATAGATATCTCATTTTGAAAACATTGGAAAAATTTAATGGAAACAAAACCAGAGCGGCTGAGGCACTTGGAATTACCACTCGAACAATTAGAAACAAATTGGCTGAATATGAAGTTAGTGAGAACTAATTAATATATGTTTTTCCAATATAATTGATGATTTATATCTAAAATCAATCCTTGATTATTAATCAAAAATGCCGATAAACCTATAATACAAGGGAGAATTTTCTCCTAAATGTAAACGTATATATACGAGGCATTTAAGTTCATGGATTTGGCTACTATTATAGGCTTAATTACTGCTGTAGCCGCAATAAGCGGTGCATATGCTTTAGAAGGCGGTTCACTTGGTTCAGTATTTCTTTTAGCCCCGTTACTTATTGTAATAGGCGGAACTATTGGAGCAACAACTATTACTACTTCAATTCAAACTGTAATCAAGGTACCCAAATTTCTTCGTTTAGCTTTTTGGGGAGAAAAGTATTCTTATCAAGCTACAATAGATGTGATTGTAAAATTAGCAGAGAAAGCCAGACGTGAAGGAATTCTTGGTTTAGAAGTAGAGAGAGAATCAATAAGCAATACTTTTTTCAGGAAAGCAATTCAACTGGTTATAGATGGTACCGAAGTTACTGTACTTCGTGAAATTCTTGAAACAGAAATAACATTTATCGAAGAACGCCATAAGAAGGGGATTCTATTTTTTCAAAAAGCCGGCGGTTTTTCACCTACAATGGGGATTCTTGGAACAGTTTTAGGGTTGATACAAGCACTTGGTCAAACATCGGATGCCGCTAAAATGGCTCAAGCAATTGCGGTGGCATTTATAGCAACTCTTTGGGGAGTTGGTATGGCTAATATATTTTTCCTTCCCATTTCGGATAAACTTCGTATGCGTCATGAAGAAGAGATTGCTCATCTTGAGCTAATTATGGAAGGAATGGTATCTTTGCAATCAGGAGATAATCCAAGAAACATACGCACAAGGCTTCTCTCTTTTTTGTCTCCCAAACATAGACTTTACGAGGATTAATGATGCGTCGTAAAAGAAAAAAAAATGAACCACCGGAGAATCTGGACCGCTGGTTGTTAACTTATGCTGACATGATTACTTTATTGTTAGCTTTTTTTATTGTGATGTATTCCATGTCACGAATTGATGCTAAGAAATTTGGTAAAGTAGTCGATGCGTTAAGCGGGATATTACGCGGGGGTGATAATATCACACGCAATATTGAGAAAGAAGACCTGAATCGGGGTCATGGCCTTTTGAAGCTTGGTAATCTGAAAATGTTACAGAAACAGGTTCAAAGTAAATTCAAGGTTTTAGGTAAAGATGAAGAAGTTCAAACAGAGATTACAGAACGAGGATTGGTGATTCATATTTTGGAATCAGCCTTATTTGATGAAGGTTCGCCAAAACTAAAACTTAAAGCTATAGATATTCTTGATATCGTAAATGAGGATATCAAAGATAAACCAAATCATATAAGAATTGAAGGACATACGGATAATCGGAATATTAAAACTTCCAAATATCCTTCAAATTGGGAGTTATCAGCCGCTCGAGCTACCGAGGTCGTAAGATATTTTATTGAAAGCCACCAATTAAAACCTGATCGTATTTCAGCTCTTGGATATGGCGAGTACCGACCGATTCGACCTAACAATACAATTGAAAATCGAGCTCAAAACAGAAGAGTGGATATAGTTGTTTTGACTATGGAACTCTCTTTAAAAGAACCGTCGTCGCAATTATATGAGTTTGCTAATAATTAAGAAATTTCTTCACGCTCAGATGGAAATTCTTTCCATTAAAATTCCCCCAACAAGCAAATCATAAATCAATAAAACCGCCTAACTTCTTATTATACAATAGCTAAGGAGTCATTCTGATAGTTTGGCATGGTGGTTGCAATATAATTGTTCGGAGAAATGGAGATTAATGTAATATGCCAAACAAAATTGCTGATTTCTTATTTGTAAAAACGGGAGTTCCGAAGTTTCAGAAGTATTTGGATCTAACTTCAGTTCGCCACAAACTGATTGGTGGAAACATTGCTAATAGTTCCACTCCTGGTTATCGTAGCAAAGATATTAATTTTCAGGATGAATTTAATAAAGCTACCGGACAGGAAAAATCAGTTAAAGGTTTTACTACCGATAATCAGCATATTCCGTTAGGGCAACATCGTAATCGACCTCCAAAAGTTGATGAGATTAAGGTTCACGAAGGTGATTTAAACTCAGTTGATATTGATAAAGAAATCTCATCTCTGGCACAGAATGAACTGACATTTAATATTGGTGCCAGATTAATTAAAATGAAATTTGATGGTTTGAGGAAAGCCATAACCAGTAAATAGGGATTTTATTATGGGTGGAATATTAAATGCTATTGAGATAGCTTCTAAAGGTCTTTCAGTTCAAAGAACTAAAATGAATACTGTGGCAAAAAATATTGCCAATGCTGAAACGACAGAAACAGAAGAAGGTGGTCCGTACCGCAGGCAGAGAGTAATGGTGGAAGAAACACCAGTAAAACAATCATTTAAATCTGTGATGAAAGATGCTAATTCTCGTTTGTCTAAAACCAATAGTAAGCATATGAGTAGTAAAATCCATAATAATCAAAAAAATGAACTATCATCAGTTGATGTTGATGTAGTTTCTGAAGATAAAGATAATTTCAAAGTGGTTTATGATCCGACTCATCCGCAAGCCGACGAAGAAGGATATGTGAAAATGCCAAACATTGAAATTATTACAGAAATGGTAGATATGATGGCTGCCTCTCGTGCTTATGAAGCTAATACTGTTGCTATTAGTTCGGCTAAAGAGATGGCTAAAAATGCATTGGAAATATAATTAATAGGAATAAATGAGAGATAAAAAATGAAAGTCAATCCAGTAGGAATTCAAGCTTACGAGCAACTCGTACAACGTGATAAACAGACAAATCTGACCGAGGGTGCAAAATCGCAAAAACAACAAGCATCAAAAGTGTCTATTGAACCCCAATCAGAACTTACCAAATCAGAATTGGCAATCAAAGCTCCATCGGGAAGCTATGCAGAATATTTGACTCCACAAGAGAAGCAGGCTTTGGATCTGTTGTTTGGGAAGTTTCGTGAAAATGGGAAATTGGGTGTTGGATATAGTAAAAATTCAAATAACGATAACGATGCAACTCATCTGGGGTCTGTAGTTGACGTGAAAGTGTGATGAGATGGTAAACAATATTGGAAATGTTCAGAGATTAGTACCCGGGTTAGTTGAAAAACTTGGTTCTGTTAAACCGTCTATTGAAAGTTCACCGGAAACTAAGGAAAGTAACTTTACGGAAATTTTTTCAAATATGTTGAATTCGGTAAACGGTTCACAACAAGATTCTGCGGCAATCCAACAAGCTTTGCTTAGCGGTGATCCGGTTGAGTTACATGAAGTAATGATAAAAGCTGAAGAAGCCGGTTTATCAATGGATTTATTACTGGAAGTAAGAAATAAACTTATTAATGCTTATAATGAATTTATGAGAATGCCTATTTAGTAAAATAAATATTCCAAAGGACCATGGATCGGTCATAAGGAGATTATATAGGATATAAGATGGAAAATATTCAACAATTTTTTAAAAACTTAATGAATTATGTAGGGCGTATGACCCCAAGCCAGGTCATGATGCTTTTTGGTGTTGTCGCCGGTACCATTGTAGGTACTTTCTTCGTTATCGGATGGATTAACGATGTCTCATATGCAAAACTTTATACAGGGTTGAACGAAGAAGAAGCTGGCGAGGTTGTTACCTATCTTGAAGAAAATAAAATACAATTTCAGCTTTCCGATGGAGGTAGGACAGTTGAGGTATCATCTGGTGATGTCTATAAAACCAGGATTAATCTTGCCGCCGAAGGTTTACCGTCCAATGGTAAAATGGGATACTCCATTTTTGACCAGAACAATTTAGGTATGACTGATTTTTTGCAAAAATTGAATTTTCGCAGAGCACTTG
>JAYEHE010000036.1:0-5755 GCA_034659415.1 Candidatus Zixiibacteriota bacterium
GGTAAAATTGCTAAAACGGGAGAAATTTCTTCGAGACTGCTTCTGCTTTTGATAAAAAACTCTCAGTTGTTAGTAAACTCTATTTCTACCGGAAAAGAAGTTTATGGTGAAAAACTATCTAAGCAGATATTAGATTATTCAAAGCAATTAAATCTTAAGAATCAGGATATTTTGGCTTCTGTCGGTGAATTTACAGCTCAGATGATTGCTAAGAAATTAATTCCTCTTCTGAAATCAGATGAAAATCTTCTAAAATTATATTTGACCGGAGGGGGAAGAAAAAATAAGTTCCTTATAGATAGAATTGAAATAAATTTGAAAGGTATTAAAGTAGAGCCGATTGAAAAAATTGGTTTGTGTGGAGATTCAATCGAAGCGGTTTCTTATGCCATAATGGGAGAAGCCTCTATTAGGTCAGAACCTATGAAAACAGTTTTTATTAAAGGTAAAAAACAAAAGATTTTACCAGTATTGGGAGAGATTGTTCAA
This sequence comes from Candidatus Zixiibacteriota bacterium, assembly GCA_034659415.1. GTDB lineage: Bacteria > Zixibacteria > MSB-5A5 > GN15 > FEB-12 > QNAD01. The sequence continues at coordinate 490 of JAYEHE010000036.1, forward strand.
CCTCCGGTTGTAATTCAGCCCTCGGTTGTAATGTGATGAATAAGAAACCGATAAAAATAAAGCATGTCCAAAAGAGCAACCGAAGTTTGTTTAAGCTAATAGTCAAAATTGGGATTGGTATTCTTCTGATGGTCTTTGCTTTTAGTTGTGCTCGTATTCCCGGGCTAAAAGAGGAAGTGTCAGGTCCGGTTATAAAAGTTCCTTTTGTGAGAGTTTTAATTGATGATTCACAATCAAAGATAAATATTGGTAGTAAAGGTTCTTTTGCTGTAGAATGTCTTGATGACGGTCACCAGAATGTTGTATATGCTAATAAATTTGTAAAAGTGGAAAATATCAAAGGGAATTTAGTTGTAAGAAATAAAAAAGGGCAGCTTATAAATCAAAACTTGGATGAAGTTAATATTATTCCCAGAGGGAATGATAAGCATCTCTATTATAATAAAAATCCTTATCGGGGTATAGTGAAATTGATTCCTGCGGGTAATAATCTAAGTGTTATTAATATTTTGTATATGGAAGATTACCTCAGGGGGGTTGTTCCGCCTGAAATAGGACCCAGAAGTAAAGATGAAATAGAAGCCGTCAAAGCACAGGCGATAGCCGCAAGAACTTATGCTATGGCACATTTGAAACAATATCCTGATGAACAATATGATATGCGTTCCAGTATAATTGATCAGGTTTACGAAGGAATAAAAGTTGAAAAAAAATTAATCAACGATGCAATTGATGCGACTGCAGGGAATGTCATTACTTATCAAGATGATTTTATAAATGCCTATTATCATTCAACCTGTGGAGGGATGACCGATGATATTGAAGATGTTTGGGACAGGAAAGAAATTCCGTATTTGAAAGCGGTCTCAGATAGTTCTGCGTGCTCTTGGTCAAAATATTATAACTGGGAAGAAATATTTACCGAGAAGCAACTTCGAAATCGAATCGAACAATATTTGTCAAGTGATCGCGGCCGGGATATGAGAATAGGTAAAATTAAGGATATTGTAATAGTTGAAACTTCACCCGGGGGCAGGGTTACAAAATTAGTAGTTGAAACCAATAATGACAGATTCTTTTTTAAGAAGGATAGGATAAGATGGGTGTTTGGCAGAACATCAAACCCTGATTTGATACTTCCTTCGAATAGATTTAAAGTTAATCTACGACGGAATTCAAATGGTAAAATTGAAAAAATAATTTTAACAGGCAGTGGGTACGGACATGGAGTAGGAATGTGTCAATGCGGAGCGATTGGATTAGCTCGGGTAGGATGGAATGGTAATCAAATTTTGAAACATTATTACAAGAATGTTGAAATAAAAAAAATATATTAATGAAAAAAATGAATTTACATTTATATGGGAAATTAATATTAATTCCAATATTAATATTGCTGATATGCACAGGAGTTGCAAAATCTGCACCTGCAAAATATTTGCTTGGTATAAAGGGTGGTTATTCTACTCTAACCGGAGGGGAAACAGGGAAGTTTCCGCTTCAAATATCTTACGGTTTTTATGCTGGCTATAGACCATCAACAAAATGGACATTCTTTTTTGACTATTCACAGTTAAATTTGAAAAATGATACCTTGGCTACTTCATCTTTTTCTTTTGCTCGGGAAGATTCTCGTGCTGATAGAAAATGGATTGCAAAAAAAGTTTGCTTTGGAGTGATTCACCCATTTATGCAGTTAGGTGGGGTAATTGATTTGAATATGGGTTTCAATGCAGGTATGATGAATTGGAAAATGGTAAATCCAACCACTGATTACCTGTTGGAGTCAATCGGGGGCAGAAATCAAAGAGTTGATTTTGATGCTTCTGAATTATTTATTGGTGCAATTGGAGGGGTTACATTTAAACTCTCTGAGAAAGTAAATTTTAATTCTACTCTTAATTTGGATTACCTTACCGGAGCGGGTGCCGAATTTTCTGATTCGGTTATTTCGGTGCGGGATAAAATGGTATATAGCTTTTCAGTATCATTGTCAATTGGAATTGGGAGTTTAACCAAAGATAAATTCAGTCAATGGACACCGGAATACAGCAAACCGATAAAGAAAAAAGATTCTGCAGATTCGGATGAAGACGGTGTTTCTGATAAAGATGATAAATGCATTAATACTCCTCCGGGTGCAACCGTAGATAAAAACGGGTGTCCTGTTGATTCTGATGGGGATGGAGTATTTGATGGCAGGGATGATTGTCCTAACACGGACAGGAAGGCATCTGGGAAGGTTGATATCCACGGCTGTCCGATTGACCGTGATTTTGATGGCATACCAGATTATTTGGATAATTGCCAGGATAATCAGGTCGGAGCTTGGGTGGATAATAATGGATGTCCAATTGACAGCGATGCTGATGGGGTCCCTGATGGATTGGATGATTGCCCATATACACTGGTCGGGGTTGATGTTGATAGAAACGGCTGTCTGGATTTATCTATGTTTTCAAAACCGATGGTTTTAAATATTCAATATGTATCAGGCTCTTATGAAATAGATTTTAATACTAAAGAAAAACTTAAGCAATTAGCCAGATTGCTAAATTTTGTCAAAGATGTCAAATTGGACATTAATGGTTATACTGATAATATTGGAACAACCAAAGCTAATCGTGATATTTCTTTAAAAAGAGCTAATAGAGTCAGAGATTATCTTGTTCTGCAGGGTGTGTCTTCTGATAGAATTAAGCCGTTTGGTAAGGGAGAAACAAATTTTGTAGCTTCTAACAATGTCGCTTCCGGTAGAGAGAAAAACCGAAGAGTGGAAATAATATTTTATAAATAATTTGCTGATGGAGATAACTTGGATAGACATTTTTACCACAATCCGCACTTAAATGAACGACGTAACAATACTTATGCTGTTGTTATTTATTTGCCGTTACAGCTCAATAAAATAATTTATCCGTTAAGAGAAAGATTTGATCCTGATTATAATCTGGTTGATTCACATATTACCCTTGTTTTACCATTTGATTCTGAGAAGTCACTGGATGAAATGGCAGTTATGATAAAATCGGAATTAGATGCTTTTGCACCGTTTAAGATTAAGATGGGTTCGATTGCTGATTTTTATCCTGAAGCACCAGTAATATATTGGGAAGTGTTAAAAAATGAAATAATAGAAGAATTGTATAATAATCTTAATAAGCGATTAGGAATTGAAATCAGACACGATTATCAGTCACATGTTACAATTGCCAGAGAAATCTCAAATCATAGAAAAATATTTGTGAAAGATATAATTGCTTCATATTTATCTCAGGAGATTCTCTACGTTGAGAATGTTGATTTGATTACTCCTCTTAGCGACCGGAAATGGGTTTCTGTTAGAAGATTTAAATTAACTGATAATTAAAATAATTAATTATATGTAAAAAAAAGACCGCAATTTGCGGTCTTTTTTTATAAATTAAAAATTTTATTTACCTTTTTTTAAAGGCGGATGAGATGTACCAAGAGCTTTTTTAATGTCAAATTCTCTAAAATTATCATTGCCTTCTTTAGTATGGCATTTGACACATATTGTTGTATCAGGATAAATCAAACCAGCTTCAATAGCCATCTTTTTGTGTTTTTCAGGGTCAGCAGCCCATTTTTTCCTACTCATTATTTTGGGTGATTTGTAATCAGAACCCGCACCATGACAAGCTTCACAAGAAGCACCTTCAATTAATTTGCCTTTTTTGTCTATACCAGTTGTATGGCAGGCAACACATTTTTCATCTTTCTTTTCTTCAGCAGAAAGAAGTTCAAAAGCGTCAGCATGTTTTGTCTCTAACCATGATGCGTGAACATCTTTATGACACATTTTGCATTTTTTTGTCCCAACATATTCATGAACAGCTTCATCCGCAAAAACGGAGACCGCCATAAAAGCTGTTAAGATTGAGATAATCAAAACGATTGCAGTTAATTTTTTCATTTCATACCTTTCATTTTTTGTAATAATTTATACAGTTAGTCATACCATTTCTTTCAATGTTTTTTGAAAATATTGCCAGAAAGGCATATAGTCAAGGATAAAAAGACACAAATTTAGCGGTTAGAAATATTAATAAATATCTTGATAATTCTTTAAAAATAAGTAGCTTATCTTCTGGATAAGTATGAGAATTTTAATTGTAACACAACATTTTCCTCCTGAAAAGGGGGCTGTCAGAAGGCTTTTTGAATTTGCCCGATTATTTGTAAAAAAGGGCATGGATGTCACTGTCATGACGGCTATTCCTAATTATCCCGATGGTATTGTACCAGAGGAATATAGGGGTAAATTATTTTATAAAGAAGTTATAGATGGTGTCAAGGTATATCGTAGCTGGGTTTTACCCGCTTCTAATAGCCAACCCAAAAAGCGGATGATGGGTTTTATAACTTTTTTGGTAACTACTATTATCAATTCTTTTAGAATTAGTAATAAATTTGATATTGTTTTGGCATCAACCCCGCCGGTTACTTCTCCAGTTATAGGTTGGATATTAAGCCGATTAAAAAGAGCTAAATTTGTTATTGAAGTTAGAGATTTACAACCGGAATCATCGGAAGATTTTGGAAATTTGAATCAATCAATTTTTACCCGTTTGGTGAAATGGGTAGTGCATTCTCTTTATAAGAAAGCTGATAAAATTGTTGCTGTTACTGATGGAATTGGCCGGTTTATGGCTGATATTGGTATTCCCGCAGAAAAAGTTGATGTGGTAAAATCTGGTGTCAGTAACGAATTTATTGCTTCGAATACCAATGGAATTCGCAAAAAATTTGGCTGGGAAGAAAAATTTTTGGTTTTATATTCCGGTACTTTAGGCTGGGTTAGGCCACTTGAAACCGTAATAGAGGCGGCTCGAAATTTAGCAGATCAACCGAAAGTGCATTTTGTTTTTATTGGTGAAGGGCAAAAAAGGAAAGCTTTGGAAAATATGGTAAGGGATTACGGATTAAAAAATGTAAGTTTTGTTGGGGGTCAGCCTTTAGAAACAATTCCGTATTTTCTTAAATCAAGTGATGTCTTGGTTGATTGCTTAAAAGAAGTTTCTGTCGCTCGTTTAGCATTTCCTTCAAAGATGTTTGAATATATGGCTTCTGGCCGCCCGATTGTTTTTGGCTCTCATTATGGTGAAGCTATCGAAGAATTGAAAATTGCCGGTGGGGCACTAACATATTCTTCGGATTCTTCAGAGCAATTATCGGATTTAATTATGCAGTTAAAAAATGGTTCGATTGACGGTAATAAATTGGGCCAGGATTATCATGAACA
>JAYEHE010000037.1:0-5730 GCA_034659415.1 Candidatus Zixiibacteriota bacterium
TAAGTTCTTTAACAGAATGCTGAGTAGGCTTGGTTTTAAATTCTCCCGCAGTAGTAATATATGGCACAAGAGTAACATGAATAAACATCGTATTCTCAAACCCTTCTTCCTGTCCCATCTGACGAATAGCTTCTAAAAACGGAAGAGATTCAATATCACCAACAGTACCGCCAATCTCGGAAATAACCACATCCGGAATTTCATCATCATTATTTATTTTTTTAATACGTTTTTTGATTTCTTCAGTAACATGTGGAATAACCTGTACGGTAGCTCCAAGATAATCACCGCGTCTTTCTCTGGATATAATGGTGTTGTAAACTTGTCCGGTAGTTACGTTATTATCTTTTGTCAGACTTTGGTCCAAAAACCTTTCGTAATGCCCCAAATCCAAATCTGTTTCAGAGCCATCATCAAGAACGAATACTTCACCATGCTGAAACGGATTCATAGTGCCTGGATCAACATTCAAATAAGGATCAAATTTAAGATTCCGTACTTTTAAGCCTCTTCTTTGTAAAAGCAATCCAATTGACGAGGCGGCAATCCCTTTGCCAAGCGAGGAAACAACCCCTCCAGTGACAAAAATATATTTTGTTTTTTTCTTCATCATGAACCTTTATAATAATTTAGTTATTTTTTTCAAATCTTCCAAGCAATCAATTGAGACTGTCTTCATTTTAGTCTTATATATTTTAATGTCAATTCCGTTTTCCAGAAGACGAAGTTGTTCAAGAGATTCTGCTCTTTCAAAACTTGTTCTTCTCAGTTTCGAGAATTGAGTTAACGCTTTTCTACGAAAAAGATAAATGCCAATATGTCCGTAAAATTTGAATTGTTTAGTTCTATTTGTTTTTTTCGCATTTTGCAAAAATGGCAATGGATATCTTGAAAACCACAACGCATTATTGTCTTTGTTAAATATTACTTTAACATGGTTGGGGTCAAATAACATTTCATCCTGTGTAATTGGCTTAACAAGAGTAGCACAATTGGCATTTTTATCATTTTTGAAATCAGTTATGATTTTGTCAATTGTGTTAGATTTTAGACCAAAATTATCAGCCTGGAAATTTATATATATATCCCCTCGTACTTTTTTTGCTATTTCAGCTAATCTGTCGGTGCCTGTTTTATGTTTTTTCGAGGTTGATATAACTTCAGCGCCAAAATTTTCGGCTGTTTTCTTAATCGATTTGTCGTCGGTGGCAATTATAACCCTGTCAATTTCTTTTGCTTTCATAAGCGGTTGCCAAACATAAAAAAGAAGAGGCTTATTATTAAAAGAATAAAGTACTTTTCCTTTAAACCTCTTTGAGTTTAGCCTTGCGGGTATAACAGCAATTACTTTCAAAATCAATATCCTGCCTTAGTTATTTTTTGACAATGGGTTAGAAGCCATAAACATCTAAATGATTTCACTGTTTCAGTATTAGAGGGTTTTATTTTGGTGCACTTGGGAACTCGTTTGAGTGGGACATACTCTCGTAGCATAAGTTAAGATACGGCAAGCATATGGGTGATGTCAAGAAAAAATGAATTCAACAAACAATTGGAATTCCTCCCAATTCAGAGACATTAAAGAAAATTAAATATTTTCCGATAAGAAACATAGATGTACCAAATTGAAACATAGGAGTTAACATGGTATCGACTCAAATTTTAAATAAGTCCAAATCTATAAAAAACAGGTTTACAGATAATTGGAAACCTACAATCCCAAACCTTGAAACAACTCTTGTAAGGCAAAATTTAGCCTTTTTAGAACCAATGATTTTGGGACTTTTGGCAAGAGGGTGGATAACAGACCAAGACAAAGAATTTCTTGATTTGTTAGCGCCTTCGCATTGTATCAGTTTCTTGATTTATGATGGCAAATATCTGAATCCCGAAGATTTAGAATTGTTTCCGCATGAACTGATAGAAAACACATTAGCCCAAAACAGCTCAGCGGTTTTCAGCCATATTTTCAGACCTAAAGATAATAATATCTCACAGAACTATAAAATAGAAACTGCAACTGTAAACAATAATTCTGATAAACCTATCGTTTTTGGATTTTTCGGACCTGAAGAAATATTGGCTAAACAAAATCATTGTCATGATTTTCATACAATAATTTCCAGATTCAGGCAGGCTTATCAAACTGCAGAAAAAATGAAATGCCGAATTGAAGAAAGCATTACATCTAAAACTAATCTAGTAGCTGTAAACAGGACATCGGGTAGAATTATATATATCACTGAGAATATGTTATCTGAGATAAATAAAAAAAACAGAGATATAATTGGCATTGAATTCAATCAATTCAAAAAAATGCTACAATCCCAGACACTAACCGGCAAGCTAAAACTTCAAAACCTTAATATTGATGATTTCATGGTTTCAATTATTGCGATATCCCCCGCCTCCCGTTCTGTCCAATTAAAACCTAAAACAAAAAACTTTATCAAATCCGAATTAGAGAAAACTATAGATAAAATTAAACGAAGATTTGAAATCTATGAACACCTGTTTATCAATCTGCCTAAAAATGACAAAAGAATTCTCAGGGAAACCTCGGAAAAACTCCTGAACAATCTTACTATGCAATTCAGGCAATTGGAAACTATTACTAAACCTAAAAACAAATCACAAAAAGTAAACCTCTTATACCAATTCGACCAGGCTGTCTTAGAATGCTCAAAATCTTTAGGAGTTCCAATAGAACCTGTAATTGAGCACAAAATAAGTAATTTATATGTCGAAGCTGATTCCGATTTGACAAAAACACTTTTTGAATCAATTCTTATCAGTCATTATTATGACTATCCGATTTCAAAAAGCTTGCTGAAGTTCACCAATGGCAAAAATATAATACTTACTTTAACTTCGAATATAAACAAAACCAATCATGAAATCAAAAAAACAGATTGGATGCAACTTGCTGAAAATATATCAATGATATCAGGACATGATATCAAGATCGAAACCAACAGTAAACAAATTATTACCCGCTTAACATTTAATAATATTGAGAGATAAAATGATAACGGCACAACAAAAACAGATAGCTACAATACTGACTATAGAAAGTAGCCAATCACACAACATTAATTCAATGTTAAAACAGACTAATAATAATATAATTCAACAAAATAGTATTGAAAAAATTATGCAAATCGCTGATTCTGAACAAATCAATTTAGTTGTTTGCGATGCAAATGATTGGGACGAAAACGAAGTTCAGATTATTAAAAATTTTAAAAGAAAAAATAAACAAACAGAATTTATTATAATAATCCATGAAAAAAGCACTCTCATAAATAAATTCAATAACGATTTCATAATTATTAATGCACCTTTTGATGCCAACCAATTTTTAAACACTGTTGACAGAATAATTGAAAATAGTAATTTATCACAAGAGCTTCTTAACCTTCGCGGACAAGTTGCAATGTCATACGGATTCGATAATATAGTAGGCATCTCAGAGTCTATTAAAAATATCAAAGAAACAATTATGAAAATTTCACCCACTGAGATTTATATTCATCTCACCGGTCCTTACGGGACAGGAAAAAAACAACTGGCACACACTATTCATTATCATTCCAAACGTAGGAAAGAAAGATTTATCACTCTGGACTGTTCGATTTTGCCTCAAAATATGATCGAGACAGAACTTTTTGGAACAGCTACAATTTCTGATAATGTTGAAAACCCAAGATTAAAATCAAATAATTCGACTTCTTCAAATCAATCACTATTGGAAAAAGCTGATGGCGGAACATTATTTATTAATGAAATTCATTTGATGCCGGAAAACACCCAGCGTCAATTGATTATGTTTTTAAAAACATTTGAAATAAATAGCTCCACCTCAAATCAAAAATCTAAAGCAGATATTAGGTTAATTACTTCAAGCCCTGAAAAACTTGAGCAGTTAACTGCAAATGGGAAGTTTTCAAGTGAATTATTTAATTTAATTAATGTTTTCCCAATAGCGACTCTCCCGTTAAATAAGAGATTAGAAGATATTGAATTGTTGGTTGATTATTTTTTAAGAACGTTTGCTTACCAAACAAATTCTCAAACAATGAAACTTAGCCGCTCGGCACTTGATAAAATCAGAAAATATGATTGGCCTGGTAATGTTCAAGAATTAGAAAACACTTTGTTACGAGCCGGCGCTTTATGTCACGAGCAAATTATCGAAGCTGATGATATAAGATTTATGAATGAACAGGAAATAGTCACCCCGCAAACTATCTCGAAAAATAAACCGGTCAATGAATCCGGTAAAACAGGTTTGCTTTCCGATAATCAGAAAACTGTGATAAAGGATGCTCTTGAAAATAACAATTGGAACTTCACTCAAACCGCTGTTGAACTTGGGATTGGACGAACCACTCTCTGGCGAAAAGTAAAAAAGTTCCAACTTAAAAGAGGTCCGGAAGAAGTAGAAAATTAGAACTTTTATTTCTGATAAGCGTAGAACATAAAAAAAGGACTATAAATTTTGACTGATTTATTTAATAAACATGTAAAAAATATTCAGGAAGAAATTCCAATTAATAAAGCCGTATTGTTATTAAATCATTATCATACAGGCATGTTAGCCGCTATATCCACATGGGATAACGGGCATCTCCATGACGGCCTTTCAATAAAATTACCAAGCAAATCATCATTGTTTGAAAAAGTTATTTCAACTGGCAAGAGTTATCAAAGTAATAATTGCTCAAAGTTCGAGGGTAATTTTTTTGAAAAAAAACTGCTACTGAACGAACAATCCAACTCATTTTTGTTACAACCGCTAACAATAAATGACCAAGTCGTTGCTCTTATAGGATATAGTTCTTGTGATCCAAATATTTTTGATGATAAAAATATTATTGACAAATTTGAAATATCACAAAAGTTTTCTTCACAAATTGAATCATTATTAGAGACAATCGCCGTGTAGGGAATTATTTTGATTCTCTCTTAATTCTTTCTTTAGCCCGATTATGCTCGGCATTTGTTTTAGAAAAATAATGCCCGCCGGAATTATCAGCCACAAAAAATAAAAAGTCTGTCTTCTCAGGATATATTGCCGCTCTAATTGACATTAATGATGGTGAGTTAATTGGAGCAGGAGGCAATCCTTTATGCAGATATGTATTATAAGGAGTGTCTTTTTTTAAATCTTTTAGCCAAAGCGGTCTGTCAAGCCCTCCTAAACCATAGATCACAGTTGGGTCAGCATCGAGCTTCATATTTTTTCTTATGCGATTATGATACACCGATGAAACTTTAGCATATTCTCCTGCCAACGATGTTTCCGATTCGATAATTGAAGCCATAATCATTATCTCATCTCTGCTCATATTATTTGGGAAAGAATCAATCCAAATTGAATCAGTTTTATTAAAAAACATATTGATTATTTCGGTCAGAACATTATCCAGCGAACTTCCCCATGGAATAAAATATGTTTCAGGATAGAGATAACCTTCAAGTGATGGGATTTTATTTTTTTCGAGATAAACAGAATCAGTATTTAATTTAATTATTTCAGTTGAATCAAATCCAAATCTATTGCTTAAGAGTGATGCCGTCTTCCACAGAGTTAAGCCTTCAGGAATAGTTAATTTAATTCTGACAAAATCTGCCTTTTCTAATTTATTAAAAATTGTTGCACATGAATATTCACCGGTAAATTCATATTTCCCGGGAGTTAATTTTTTATCTATCCCATTGAATCTT
>JAYEHE010000038.1:0-5704 GCA_034659415.1 Candidatus Zixiibacteriota bacterium
GGACAAATGAACTTCAACTGTTTTAATATCAACAGAACTGATCGCATCTCTTATAGCATAGCTATAATGAGTATAAGCTCCCGGATTGATAATCAAACCGTTAGCATCAGTTGCTTTGGCATGGATAAAATCAATAATTGTCCCTTCGGAATTGGATTGAAAAAACTCAAGCGTCAAACCCATCTCTTTGCCGGCTTTTACAAGGCGGGAGTTTAATTCATCCAAAGAATCATAACCGTATATTTCCGGTTCCCTTTTCCCGAGCAGATTAAGATTCGGACCGTTTACAACTAAAATCTTAGCCAAATCAACCTCCCTGTTTTCTGTAAATATCAAGCATAACTGAAATAGAATTCTTTATCTGACGCTTGTCAATCCCTTTTTGGATATAAGGCTTACCAAATTTATTTAACAGAATAAAATTCAAATCTTTACCATCACGCTTTTTATCAATTTTAATCGCTTCGTAAATCTCATTCGCATTTAATTTTATTTTCGGTAAATTGGGTAACAATTTAACTAATAAATTCATATAAGATTCTAAATGCTTTTGAGAGTTTGGCTTAATGCGACCGCTTAATTCAATCATACCAATCAACCCGATAATAACCGCTTCACCATGGAAAAGTTTTTTATATTTTAGCGTTTTTTCTATCGCATGCCCAAAAGTATGACCGAGATTTAAAAACATCCTTAGGTTGCCTTCCCGCTCATCACGGCTGACAATTTCAGCTTTATATTTAGCTGACTCGATAATCAGTTTAGTCAGAATTTTTTTATCGTAAATAGAATTATTTTTTATCATTAGATTTACAATGCCAATAATCGGCTCACCGACCAAACCGGCATATTTTAAAACTTCACCTAAACCACAAAACAGCTCTTTTACTGGAAGAGTCTGCAAATAATTTATATTACTAAAAACAAACGATGGTTGATGGAAAGCCCCGATTAGATTTTTCCCCGCCTGATGGTTTATTCCGGTTTTTCCGCCAATTGAAGCATCAACCATACTCAACAATGTTGTTGAAACAATCCCCCACCTGACACCCCGTAAAGTTGTAGCCGCCAGATAACCAATTAAATCGCTGGTCACGCCACCACCGCAGGCTAATATAAAATCAGAACGGCTGATTTTTTCTGAAAGAAGATAATTATATAATTTTTTTAAATATTTTTCGGATTTAATTTTCTCTCCGGACTCCAGCACCAGTTCCATGACATTACTATAATTTTTCAATTCTTTTGTTATTGAAGATTTATGTAAAACATAAAAATTTTGGTCATAGAAAATAAACAGACGCCCATTTTTTATGTTCTTTTTCAGCTCCATTCTGAGCTGTGATGTCTTATCGCTAATAATTACAGGATAAGAATTTGATTCTAAATTTACATTAATTTGTGGCACTTAAACTTATCTTTTTATAGATTTCATCGACAGTTTCTTCAACAGTTTTATCAGTCGTTGAAAATATAATATTTGCTTTTAAATAATTTTTTTTACGTTTCGTCATCATACTTGAGATTTTCTCTTTCAGTTCATTGGGAGAAAGCTGATTCGAATTTTCATCTCGAAGCAAAGGTCTATCAGATTGGTTTTTTAAACGTCGATATAATTCTTCATTGGCACAACTCAAATAAACTGAAATACCGCTATTTTCAATCATATTCTGATTTTTTGATGATTGAAACACTCCGCCCCCAAGTGCTACACAAAAAGATTCATTTCGCTTAGATAATCCAGAAAGAATATCAGTTTCATAAACACGAAATTTCTTTTCTCCTTCATCTTTAAAAATATCGGTAATCGCCTTATTTTGTTTTTTAGAAATCATATCATCTAAATCATAAAATGAGCAACTTAGCTTATACGCCAATTTTGGTCCAATTGTTGTTTTTCCGGAACATGAAAAGCCAATGAGATAGATTTTCATAATTAACTCCCAAAAACTTTTTGGTACAGCTCATTTTCAGACACTGTTAAGCCAGTCCAAAGATATAATGATTTTAGAGCCTGAGCAACCAACATCTGTTTCCCGTCGATACATGGTATATTAATTGACTGCATTTTTTTTATAACACTGTTGTTATCATTATAATTCAAATCATAATATAAAAGCAAATTCTCAGGAGATATATTATTGTTGAATATAAGTTCGTCGGGATAATTAAATCCACCTAACGGTGAACAATTAACTGCAAAATCATAATCAATAGGTGAAATTGGCAACTCTGAATCAAACATAATCGAACTTAAATTTGCCCCACCGGTAATCGGCTTTAAATTTTCAAGAAACAAGTCAAGCTTTTGCTTGTCTCTGCCAAGTATAACAAAATCTTTGATTCCAAAATTATTTTTCAAAGCATATATTATTGCCCTTGCCGAACCGCCTGCACCAATTATCAGAACTTTTTTACCTTTTAGAATACTTGAATATTCTTTCAGACTTTCACAAAAACCGTAAATATCAGTATTAAATCCTGAGAGCTTATTATTCTCAATTTTAATTGAATTCACCGCTCCTAATTGCATAGCATCATTTTCAATTTGATTCAAAAAGGGAATTACATTTTGTTTGTGGGGAATAGTTACTGAAAAACCATTTAACTTTAAATCAAGACACTTTTGTAACCCTTCGTCTATTTTTTCATGACTAACATCAATAGAGATAAATTCTCCATCAATAGATAGCATTTCAAAAATAGCATTAAAAATATCACCAGATTTTGAATATCCAATCTGATGTCCCAGAAGTCCAAGCTTTAATGTTTTACTCATTTTCTGATTTTATTTAAAAGATCATAAAAATTCGGACAGGAAATATTAACACAGGCTTCATCATCAATTGTTGAAGACCCAATCAAAAACAGCGAGGCAATAGAAAAAGCCATAGCAATACGATGATCTCCAAATGACTTAAAATCTGAACCGGAATAATCTTTGCCTCCCTCAATTGCAATGCCGTCATCAAGCAAACCATGCTTCACACCCAGAATTTTCAAATTATCACTTATAGCCTGCAAACGATCAGACTCTTTGACTTTGAGTTCCTCAGCATTTCTAATTACTGTTGTGCCTTTGGCAAACGATGCAATAACCGCAATAATTGGAATTTCATCAATCAATCCGACAGTTGTTTCACCTGATATTTTACGTGATTTCAAATCAGCACCGACAACTGTAACGTCGCCTCTAAGCTCTCCGGAGATTGTAACTTTATTATTGATAGCAACTTTACATCCGATTTTTCTCAGGTATTCTAAAAACGCTGTCCGAGTTGGATTTAACCCCACCCCCTGAACCGTTACTTCACCTTTTGATATAGCCGCTGCCGCAAAAAAGTAGGCTGCGGTTGAGATGTCACCTGGAATATCAACTATCCCTCCGATATATTTTGCTTGAGGAGTTATAGTTATTTCTTTCTTAAAATCTTCCGGCATTTCCATCCGTTTTTTTCTTGGATCAATTGGGTCTTGAATTGGAACAGGCTTGATATCTCTGATATTTATTCCTTCACCCAATTCTTTAATCATCAATTCGGTATGATCTCTGGTTATTTTATCTTCTCTGACAACTACCGTACAACCGTAACTCAAGCCGGCTAAAAGAATAGCAGATTTCACCTGAGCCGAAGCAACCGGCATCCGATATTCAAGAGGAAGCAATTTTTTCCCTTTGATTTTCATCGGAAGTTTAAACTCATCGCAGTAAAATTCTGCCCCCATCTCAGTTAAGGGATCAATAATTCGTTTCATCGGTCGCTGGCTTAATGATTCATCACCTGCAAGAGTAACTTCGACATTACTTCCGGCAATAATACCAGATAATAGCCTGACTGTTGTTCCTGAGTTGCCGCAGTCAATTATCGCATCCGAATTTATTTCAATTTTCTCAGGAGGATATAATTCAAGCAGATTAGTTTCATCTTTTACATCAACTCCCAAAATTTTTACAGCTTCTAAAGACCTGAGACAATCCTCGTTTTTAGGGAAGTTTTTAATCGTAACTTTTTCTTGAGCTAAAACAGATAACAAAACTGCTCTGTGAGCAATAGACTTATCACCGGGAACAGTAATCATACCCCCAATTTTGCCAGACGGTTCAATTTTTTTCATCAACTACAGGTCCTGTTAAGAGCCGGTGAAATAGTCCGCATATCATTCATAAGTTCAGCAAACATTTTTAGTGTAAGAGACTGGGCACCATCGGAAAGAGCTTGAGCAGGATTATTATGAACTTCAATAATAAGTCCATCAGCACCTACTGCGAGTGATGCCCGCGAGAGAGGAATCACTTTATCCCGCTTACCGGTTCCATGACTCGGGTCAGAAATTATAGGTAAATGACTATTACGTTTGACAAATGGTATCGATGATAAATCGAGCGTGTTTCTGGTATGGTCGGCAAATGTTCTCACTCCTCGTTCACACAAGATAACATTTTTGTTACCTTCGCTCATAATATATTCAGCCGCCATTAAAAACTCTTCAAGAGTAGCCGCCATTCCACGTTTAAGAAGAACCGGCTTATTGAGCTTACCTGCTTTGCGAAGAAGAGTGTAATTTTGCATATTGCGAGCACCTATTTGAATAATATCAGTATAGTCAGCCACAATTTCAATTACATCAGTATCAATAGCTTCAGTGACAATTAATAGTCCGAATTTTTCACGAACCTCAGCTAAAATTTTCAAACCTTCCTCTTTTAAACCTTGAAAACTATATGGAGAAGTTCTTGGTTTATAAGCTCCACCCCTAAAAATTTTAACTCCTGCTTCGGCAACAGATTCGGCAATTGTCATACACTGATCCCGACTTTCAACGGAACATGGACCAGCCATCACAATAAATTCATCTCCCCCGATTTTAACTCCATTAATATCAATTATCGTATTATCAGGGAAAAAGTCACGACTAACTAATTTGAATGGTTTGGTCACATGAATTATCTCTTGAACCCCAGAGCAAGACAAAATTCTATCTGAATCTACCTGCGATTTATTTCCAGTAATTCCTATGGCGGTTCTCATTGCTCCCGGCATCGGGTGAGCTTTCAAACCCATTTTAGTTATCTCACGACAAACCTCTTCTACCATTTTATCTGTGGCAATGATTTCCATTACAATAAGCATTCATAACTCCTGGTAACAGCCATAAAAATATAGCTTCACGATTTGTTGTTTTTAATCATTTTAGTTACTAAATCTATATTATCTTTATAAACTTTCAAGATTTTTATTGTCTCTGACTTATTTTGTAATTAATAATTACATCTCTTTCGGAGCTTTCAATCCTAACAGATACAAACCATCTTTTATAACAATTTGAACTGATTTAACTAAAGCAATTCTGGCAGCTGTTAGTTCAGAATTTTCAGATATTATTTTATCTGTTTTACCATTCTTATCTTTACGTTGATAGAATTTATTGAAGGCACCTGCTAATTTAAGCAGATACGAAGATATAATATTCGGCTCATAATTTCTGGCAGAATCAATAATTGCTTGCGGATAATCTGTCAAAAGCTCAATTACCCGTTGTTCTTCATCGTTACCAAGTAAAGAAAAATCTATATCAGTATTGATTTCTTTTTTGTATTTTCTTTCTAAAGAGCACAATCTGGCATGGGTATATTGCAGATAAGGTCCAGTTTCACCTTCGAAACTAAGCACTTCTTCCCAACTAAAATTAACATCTTTCTGAC
>JAYEHE010000039.1:0-5673 GCA_034659415.1 Candidatus Zixiibacteriota bacterium
CTTCATGTTTATATCTACTGACCTGAGAGTGTTTCTTAAGCAAAGAGTGGACTATTTCTCGCTGGACCCCTTTACCTTTCCCATGTACAATTCGTATAGCGTAAATCTTTTTTTCAAGACAGGCATCAATAAATTCCAAAACTACTTCTTTAGTCTCTTGTGGCAAAAATTGGTGTAGGTCTAAAGTACCATTGATTGGATATTTATGGGGTTCGTTTACAGGTTCTTTTGGCATTTCAGTTTAAATAAATTGTTTCTGCTAAATTAAAATCATGTTTCTTAACAGCAACATTATCGATGTATTTAGAATAAATAGTTGCACCGTTTTTGTCTAAATAATCTACTCTGATATTATAGGTTCCGGGGTTTATTTCAAAATCACCAACATGAATTTCCCCGGGTAATAAAAATGACGACCTTAAATCAGCATTTTCGGTAGCATCCATACCAACATCAATTGCCGCCTTTTTCAACCAACCAACAAGCCCGTCGCTATCAGCTTTCTTTTTCATTTTATTAGCGACTAACCCTTTATAAATAGCTCTACTAAATGATCTGATATAAATCAATGATTTTTTGGCATTATAAGTCTCATGGGCAACTCTGCTTATATCTTCAATAAGGGATAATTTTCCAATCGGTTCATCATTAGCAAAAACTTTAATTTTGTGAACATCGGATGGTTTATCAACAAGCTTTGGAACTGCAAATTTGAAATAATAATCTGATGAAACAGGCAAAGCAAAATGTGCATATTCTGATTCATTGCCATCTTCGCCGGTAAATAAAACCTGAACGAGATTCAAATCTTTATCGGTGCGAATACGAAGATTAAAAGCGTCTTTATGGGGAGCAATACCTGTTAAGGCAACAACACTGAGAATTGCTTTTTCTTGTGAGTAATAATTAACTTCCGGAATCTCAAAATTGTATATATGGGGTTGTTCTTTAAAAGCTCGATGCATCCAGTCTAAATCTATTTTGGCATCGTCATATAATCCATCGGCGGCATAAATATGCATACTCAGATAACGGGCAAAAGCATCATTGTTGAAATTTACTTTTTCATAATCATAAGTCAGCCCAACATTAGCTGTGTCTTTTGCTGACATCTCCTGAAAGCGGGTAGCGGCATCAGCATATTTTTGGTCAAGCAAATTTAGCTTGTTGTTAGCTCTTCTAATTTCAACAAAGGCGTCATCGAACATGTTTAATGAAAGGTAATTCATTGCTTTTATTAAATTGGTATATAGAATCTCATAATCTTCACCGGCATACTCCAGAACATTATCGTTGAGAAGTAAAGATGTAGCCGCTTTTGAAATAGATTTGGTAAATAGTTCATCGGCGGCATCTTCGGCGGAAGTTAATCTTATATTACTGGAGTCATATAATTTGGCATAATGGTAAGCGAGTCCGGCATCGAGATAATACAAAAACCGGTTTTTATGACTGTATTTTTTATCTGTTTTAGCTTTCTCAATTTTTTCAACTGCGGCATAAAAATTATTTTGATGCAGTTCTTTGGTTATTGGTCTGTAAAAGTCAGTTTTGGTGGCTAAAGAACTACAACCTGTTATTGAGCCGAAAATTAAAACAGAAAATATCAGTCCTAAGAGTTTATTCTTCTCAGGAAAAAATTTTACCACTTAGTTTTATCTTTTGAGATTTCTTTTTTAATTTTTTTCGTTCCTATCCAAACCTTTTCCATGCTTTCAACATCAATAAGTTCTAAATCGGTTTGGTAAAAAACAACTCTGATACCTTCGGCTTGGTCAATAATAGTTTTGATTGCTCCCATTAAAACATAGTCTGCTCCAGTTTCAGCTCTGAGCTGTTTAACGGTTTCTTTGGAGGCAAATTCGGATTGATCAAATCGTTCTTCACGCATTTCATCCCGCTGTGTTTTTCGAGCAACAAATCTGACCATGCCGGCATTAATCAATTCTCTCTCAAAATCGGTTGAGAAAGTTTCGGTATCAATATGTTCATCGGTTTTATTTCTGATAGTACCAACTGTTACAACCGGTTTTTCGCCATTTTTAGCATTAAATGCTGTTAACCATGGGCGGGAAAGACAATCAGAAATCATTTCTTCAGCAACCAGACGGGCATCGGTGTCATTCCATTTACCACTTAAATCGGTTACAGTTTTTTCATCGATTCGATATACTTTTGTGGATGATCCACAACCGATAATGAATAATGTTAGGATTAAAATAATAATTAGATGTTTCACAATCTCTCCTTTATTAAATTTTTGTTTTCAGTTTTTGAAATTCTCATAAAATATATATCGACAGGAATATCTTAGTCAACTTAAAGTCACTATAAAAATATCAATATTTCTCATTTTGAAATTTACAAAATTTATATCTTTTTTAGAAGATTCACAATCTGTTCCATATCAAAAGGCTTTTCAAAAAAACCATCTGCTGAAAAATTAATTAAATTTGACTTAACTTCATCATCTGAAAGATAGGCGGTAATAACTATTGTTGGGATTTCGGGATGTATCTCTTTGATTTTTTTTAGAAGAGTAATCCCATCCATATAAGGCATTTTCATATCAGTTATTACAGCATCTACTGATTCGTTTTCTAACGTATTTAAAGCTTCAATACCATCAGCAACAGCAATTGTTTTAAACTCATAAACATTTAAAGATTCAACCATCATCTCACGAAAAGCATCATCATCATCAACAATCATAACTTTTTTAACATTGCCGGGGTTACTATATTTTTGAGGAGCAAGAGTATTTTTGATTAAAGTTTCGATTTGAGAAATTCTAAAAGGTTTGGTCAAAAAACCATTGGGAACAATCTCAGAAATTATTTCAGGTGATGCAACTCCGGTTATGTACAAAACCGGAAGACCGGGATAAATTTTCCTAATTTTTGTAAGAAGTTCAACTCCACCCATGCGAGGCATTTTTATATCTGTAATGACAAGATTATAAGTATCTTGTTTCAATTTTTCCAATGCTTCAATACCATCGACAGCACCTACAGAGTCATAACCAATGGCTTTTAAGGTATCAATCAATAAACTCAAAATATACTGATCATCATCAACAACCAATATTTTTATTTCAGTATCGTCCAAAAATTAACTCCTGATAATTTTCAATAACTGTTCTACTCTTTTATCCAAAGTAGCTTTATCTTTTGCTTCAACATTTAATCTTAGGAGCGGTTCTGTATTTGACGGACGAAGATTAAACCAAAAATCATCGAACTGAACAGTCAAACCATCCTCTAAATCTTTTTCCCCTTCGTCAAACGCCGATGAGATCTGGCTAATTTTATCTTCTATAGAATCAACCCGACTATTAATTTCACCAGAGCGTACATAAGGATCAATGTCATTAATTATTTCATGAAGTTCACGATTTTCTTCGGACATCAATTCCAAACATACTAAAAAGGCAATTAACCCAGAATCCGCAAACCAATTATCCCTAAAATAAAAATGTCCGGAATGTTCGCCGCCAAATATTGCATTATGTTTTTTCATTAATGGCTTGATGAGAGCATGCCCGACACGGGTTCGAATCGGGGTTCCGCCCATTTTAGCCACCATTTCCGGAACGGCATTGGAACAAATCAGATTATATAAAATTGTTTGATTTGAATCTTTCTTAAGCAGTGACTTAGAAACCATCGCCGTAACCATATCACCGCCGACCTGTTTACCATGTCTATCAACCAAAAACATACGGTCAGCATCACCATCGAAAGCTACGCCAAAATCAGCTTTATTTTCAGAAATGGCTTGTTGTAAATCAACCAGATTTTCAAGTTCAATCGGAGATGCCGGATGATTAGGAAAAGTACCATCAAGCTCAAAATATAGTTTAGTAATATCAATCGGAATTTTTTCCAATACGGGAGGAAGGGTAGCACCAGCCATACCATTACCTGCATCAATAACAACTTTATATTTTTTTAATTTTGAGATATCAATAAACGATAAACAATGAGCGGCGTAATCTTCTGTAATATCCTTTCTTACAATTACACCTTTTGTAGAAGGTTTTACAGAATATGCATCATCCAATATTATCTTTTTTATCTGATTCAATCCTTCTGAGCCGGATAAAGGAATAGCATTTTCCCGACAAACTTTAAAACCATTGTACTCTTTAGGGTTGTGACTGGCAGTTATCATAATGCCACCGTCGTGTTTATATTTTCCAACGGCAAAATACAGGCCATCGGTAGAAACCAACCCCAAATCTATAACATCTACGCCCATATCGGTAATACCATGCGAGAGTTCTTCAAATAGTTCATCAGAAGAAACCCGCATATCTCTTCCAATCGCAATTGATTTTGGCTTTAAATATGAGGCTAAGGCATAGCCAAATTTGTAAGCTAATTCCGAATTAATTTGCGAAGGGAAAACCCCTCTGATATCATATGCTTTAAAAATTGTTTGATCAAAATTCATTTTTCACTCCTATAATTATATTATTAAAATAGGAAGTTAAAATTTCGTATGCAATTAGTTTTTATCTATAACTTCTGACAAATTCCATTCTTTTAGTAAGCGACGGGTGAGAGTAAAACCAAAACTCTATTACCGGATGCGGGTCAGGATCACTTAAATTAAACACTGATAATTTATCAAAAGCAGTTGCCGCTGTCTCACCATCAACTCCACTGATTTCCATCCCATAAGTATCCGCTTCACGTTCATGATATCTGCTCAAAGTATTAATAACAGGACTTGTAAAAAATGAAATAACAGATATGTAAATTAAAATTAAGGGCAAAGAAGCTATATCGGATAGTTTGTCAAATTTGAATCTCTTTTTGAATTTGTCAATTACTGCATGAATGGTCTTGTTAGTAAACCACAAAACAAAAATTAACATTAAGATTATTAATGGAACTGTTTTCCAAATATGGTGAAGGACATAGTGTCCCATTTCATGCCCCATCACAAATTTTATTTCATCGTAACTGAAATTATCAATCATGGTATCATAAAGAACAATCCGTTTGGTGTTAAACAGACCTGTGACATATGCATTTATTTTAGAGGATTGTTTTGAGGCATTGACTTGAAAAACATTGGAGCCTTCAATCTCTGCTTTCGATGCCAGTGTTAGAATTTCTGACTCAAGCTGTTTATCTTCTAATTCATTAAAATCATTAAACAAGGGTGAGATAAAAACCGGTGCGATAACTATTGATAAAATTATAAACGGAATAGCCCCTCCCGCAAACCAGAGCCACCATTTTTTTAATCGTTCGATTGTAAGGTATAAAAACCAAAAAGGAATAATTCCGAAAATTGCCGTTACAAGAAGTGATAATAAATCTTCGCCCAACCATTCCCAAACAGTTTGGTTCATAAATCCATAATTTGTTTCAACAATAAAATTGCGATAAATATTGAACGGAAGATTAAACAGATAATCAGTCAGCAATAAGAAAATCAAAAACAGCCAGACAATAAAGAATTTCTTTTTTGCTATTTGTGCCCAAGTGCGAAGTTTGGCGGAAAGAGAAGTAAAAAGAATTATCCCCAAAATAAAAATATTTAAGAAGAATGCGATAAATCTCCAACTATTCTTAAATTTGGAATATGAAATCAGTTTTTCTTTACGCTCGGATGTCATGGGGTATAATTGCGAACCGTCTGCATTATAAATAATATTAC
>JAYEHE010000040.1:0-5664 GCA_034659415.1 Candidatus Zixiibacteriota bacterium
GTTTTTCTTTACATTATAATAAGACTCTACTGAAGGAGATGCAGAACCTAAAATTATTGGAATATTATTAAACTTCGCTCGCATTATAGCCGCATCACGTCCATGAAAGCGAGGGGCAGGTTCCTGTTGTTTGTAGGAATGGTCATGTTCTTCATCTACTATTATTAATCCTAAATCAGGCAAAGGAGCAAATAAAGCTGAACGGGGACCAATAACAATTTTATATTTCCCGTTTTTAATTCCTATCCAGCTTTCGGTGCGTTCCAATTCTGTCATAGATGAGTGAATGACAGTTACAATATCACCAAAAAAACCCCTGAAATAAGCTAAGGTAGAACCGGTCAAAGCAATTTCCGGAGTCATTACCAAAACGGTTTTATTTTGTGTGATTATCTCTTTTGTAATATGAGCATAAACAATAGTTTTGCCGGAACCGGTAATTCCATGCAGGAGAAAAGTTCTAAATCCATCATTAACAGAAGATAAAACATTGCCAACTGCTTCACTCTGTTCAGAGTTCAATTTAATTTTTAAAACATCGGTTCTTGGTTTAATAAATTTCAATACCGTAGATATAGATTCTTTATAAACCGGTTCTATAATTTTTGCCTCTTGTGCTTTTTTTATAGCATAATATGACCAACCTTGCTCCAACAACTCAGATTTTGATTTAACAGTATCAAACAGGCTATGTTTTATCCTTCTGGTAGAAAAATATTTATCCCATTTAGTACTATTTACAACTTGGTACCCAACCATTTTCATATTTTTATTCAGTTCCGGTTTGTTTAGAGATTGGATAATAGTTTTAATTTCGATGAGTTGTTTAAATAATCGAGAGTTATGTTTTAAATCATTTATAATTTTATCTGGAATTTTCTTTCCTTCTTTTACCTTTTTTTTAAAATAATTTGGAATAAGATCAAAGGAAATTTCAGAACCCCAATAAAAATTAAACGGTTTTTGCTTTTTTATAAATGGCGGCAAGGCGGCATTAAAGCAATCAGCCGGATTGGCAAAGTAATAATCGGCTATCCAGTTACATAAGTTAAATAACTCCTGAGAAAGAAAAGATTCATTATCGAAAATAGATTGGATTTTTTTAGTTTTAAAAGCAGTCGGTTTTTGAGTTTGTTTTATAAAGAAGCCGGTTTTTTTGCTTCTTCCAAAAGGAACAATAACTCTTTGACCGCATTTCAAGTTATTAATATAATCAGGAATCTCATAAGTAAAAGTTTTCCGCTTTGGTCCGGAAATTGCAATTTTGGCAAATCTTCTTTTGTTTGTCATTTAATTAATATAGGCATAAAAAAAACGGCAGGCAATTAGCCTGCCGTTATATTATAAAAAAGTGATTTTATAACTCGTTTATTTTTTTATTGATAGCCGCTTTTTTGGCATTATCACCAACTTCGATATATAAGTCCCGAAGACGTTCCATCGTATCTTTATCTGTTGGATCAAGTTCGATAACTTTTTCATAAGCAGGAATTGCTTTTTTGAATTTTTTTAAATTCAAATAGCAATCACCAAGATAAGTCCAATTCTCTTTATTGTCCGGATCCAATACAGTCAATCTCTCAAAACCGATTGAGGCAACATCATATTTCCCTATGATAGCGTTAATAACAGCATATTGCTCGGCGGCAAAAATAGAATCAGGATAAATTTCAAATAGTTTCTTAAAATAAAATCCAGATGAATCAAACATCTGACCGTTAAGAGCCATAAATTCTTTGGCTTTGTCAGCATTACCGGCTTCACGGTAAGCTCTCGCAGAGTCAGATGCGTAACGGGCTTTCTGGTTAAAATAGTTTCCTACATTGCCTAAAACATTATAATTTTCAGGGTTTAATTCCAGTATTTTATTATAAACTTTATAAGCGGCATCAAGTTGTTTACAATTGGTATAACAGATGGATAAATTGAACAGCGTTGTTTCATCGGTTGGATTCAGTTCGGAATATTCTTCAAAATAAGGAATTGCTTCACAATATTCATTGATTCTAACATAATCATAAGCGATTGAGATAAGCAGGTTTGATTTATCTTTTGCTTTTTCAAGACCCTTAGCTAACCATTTAACAGCTTCATGGAAATCTTTTTTATATTCATAAGCATTACCGACAGCGATATAAGGATCTGTATTAGATGGGTCTAGCATAATAGCTAATTCCATATTTGCAATACAGGAATCAATATTAACCTGAAAACTATTTTTTGTAAAAGCAATTACAGCCGAATCAGTTGTCGTTTCCAAATCTTTGGAAAGTCCCTGTAAATAAGTTAACTGCTCAATACCGGCATTATAGAATTGCCGCCAGAATTTAACTTTTGTTGAGTCTGCTCTTTCAGTGTATTCATCACAATCTTTTCTGTAGTCATCTTTTATCTCTTTATTTTCACAAGTCATATGAAGTGTATCAACATAAGCAACCAGTTTTTCAACATAAGGTCTTTTATTTATTGGTCCGGGGGTTTTGTCAATGTAATCCACATAAATACTGGACATTAAACTAAGCCCTTCGGCATGGGGACCGTAGTTCAAAAACAGTGAATCCAGATATGAAATAGCATTTTCATATCTTTCAAATTCACCAGATAAAATCTCAATTTTGGCAGTTTTAATATATGCTCCGATTGGCAGTTTTCTATGTCTTCGCCCTCCTAAGACACTGCCAGCCATGAAAATAGTTAAAGCTAATACTAAAGCAATTTTTGATGATAATTTCATTTTTTCTCCTTAATACTCAATTTTTTAAGTCGGTTGAATTTACTACCTGAAGATTTAATTGTCAACTATCATTACTTATCTATTATTTAATCTGACTTTTAAAGTTATTTTACTTTCGCCATTTTTTGCAACCGGAATTTGAAATACAATAGTAGAAGCGTCTTCTTTTTCATATTCAAAATTTGATTCAAGAACTTCCCAGTCACTGTATAATTTCTTTTCAACTCGCACTGTTATATTTTCATCTTTATGGTTACGTAATTCAATTTCATATTCTTCTTCGATAACAGATTGAGAAATACGATTATGGCTAATTGTTTTGTACTCGCCTTTTATGTCAAAAGCATTACCTACTTTTAGTTTCAATTCCTCGTCTTTTGGAGTGTGGCTGATTCTATCTTCGCCCAGAAGAATCATCGAACCGTCATCGTCTGCTTTAAATAAGCGTACTCGTCCCGAAGGTAATGGCATACCTAAACCATTCTCTTTAGAATTCTTAAAATTCAAATTTACAGAAATATTATTATCTCTGTCAGGGAAATATAAATATTCTTTTGAGACAATAGTCGAAGCTGGGTCAAACAGAGAAATCTGCTTAATCTCTTTGTCAGCTAATGTTGCTTTGCGGGGAAGGGTATATAAATGGTATTCAAAAAATGCTTTTTCTTTAAATCCAGCCATAGGTGCCGCACTCATTGTTGACATTTTTTCTAATCTCATGCCATTACCCCTTTGGGTGGCTCTATTGATATCACCGGCAATTAATTTCAACGAAGCGTTTTCATATCTCTTTCCTGATTTGTTATTTATAGATGCCCATCCGGAAATGCCAAGGTTCTTTTCTTTGGCATCTAATACACCAACATATTCTGCTTCCCAGTTCATTCCTCGCGTTTGATAACTTACCTGACATTCTTTTTCACCAGCAATATTTGAATTATACAGCCAGAATAAAGTCGGTTTAGTTATAAGCCCATCGGGAAGTGATGGAAAAGTGACATTACTTATTTTTGAGAGCATAACAATTTTTATCTTTCCAGTTTTATCTTCAAGAGTAATAGCTCCGCTACTTGCGGTCAGAAGAGTTCCGGTATATAATTCGCCTTCTTCGTTAAGAATTTCAATCTCTTTGTCTATATATTTTTTGTACATCTGCTCAGGACTGACAAGGTCAAAGAGATAATTTTGTTCTAATATGGTAACGTCTTGCGATGAATTACTAAGCTCAAATCTAACCGATGCAGGGTCTATTCTTGAAGGGACATTGGTATAAGCTAAAGTATCTACCCCTTCAGTAAAATTTAGATTTCTTTTTTCACTAATAACACCTAAATCAGAATTATAAACTGTGACAGAAATTTCATTGCCAGCCACTGACATGACAATTATTGAAAAAAGAATAATAAGTAAATATTTCATTTGTTAACTCCTAACAGTTATACAATTAAGACGGGTATATACCCCAAACATTTAAGTTTCAGCATTAATACAAATAGGGGAAATATTTCTTCCAGAAAAGTTTTAAATTGCTTATTGAAAAGAATTTATAATCAAATTTATTCGACTTTGGGTTTCAGATTCAGTCGGATTTAGCTCTTTAGAAGTGAATTTGCCCTTTACAGGGTCTATTTTGTTAAATATCTGCAAATAAAGATTATAGACAAGTTCAAGGCTTAATTGGTATCTATTGTCAATTATTGGAGATAACTGGTTAATTTTATTTCTGGCTTTAATACGGTAATATTCGGTTACGGAAAAATATTTGGCAATCATTTGTCTAAAATTATCAGGAACTCTGGTTTCAGAAGCAACATTATCTAAATCATTATTTGATATACTATATTTCTGTAAATAGAAATCAGCAAAATAATTTAATCCATTTTTTCTATCTTTTTGAAAGTCTCTGATTATATGCACCAAATATGAAAATAGAGCCAGGTATCTTGCGGAAGTTCGTATATCATATTGAGGAATTTGGTATTTTTTGCCAATTTTTGTAACGCCGCATAAATGGGTAAAAATCGATGCTGGAGCAATTGCGGCTCCTTCGGAATATCTCAAGAATGACAATAACGATGAAAAACCGTTATGGTATAAATCATAAATCATTGCCCGTCCCATTCTTACCCAAGGCGTAAAAGGAATATTGAATTTATCAATAGTAGTAAGTAAATCTTCCTGAAATTGGTCAATTGGTTTTTTATTAGTAAAACTATTAAGCCAGTTATTAATACTGCTTTTTATCATTTCTCTTTCAGCGTCAGTTAACGGTCCCTCTGCTTTTCGATTATCAACGAGATCATCAATTACACGCATGGAGCGATAACATATCTTAAAGGCATCGTACCGTTCTTTATCCCACACTCTGGCGGCAATATCCAGAATTGGATTGGTTAAAATTTGGCTGAAATCAATTTCGGAAGCAAAATCAATTTTTAATTTATTTTTGATGCTCATTTGGTTTTAATATAATAAATTAAAATAAAAAAAAAATGTATTTATATTTTAATTATCTTTTATAAACTATAGATATGGAAAAGAAAATAAATCTACTTGTTATAACACACAATTATCCCCGATTTGAAGGGGATTATGCCGGTGTTTTTGTTCATTTGCTCTGTAAAAATCTCCTTCAGTTTGACATACAGCCAATTGTGTTAGTCCCTCATGATAAAGGGATTAAAGAGTATGAAGAGTGGGGCGGAGTTAAAATATACCGGTTTCGATATGCTGAAGATGAAAATGACCAAAATCTCGCATATCGGGGACAAATGCATAAACTGGTGTTAGGCTCAATTAGTGGAATTTTTAAATTTCAATCATTTTTGAATCATTTTCGAAAAGCTGCCTTTGAAATAATTGAAAAAGAAAAAATAAATGCAGTTGCGGGTCATTGGCTGATACCTTCCGGTTTGATAATGAAATCAATT